>JAZQOI010000099.1:0-21544 GCA_045627745.1 Lachnospiraceae bacterium
ACCCTCCTGACCAGCAAGTGGGCTATCGTTAACTATAAAATTCATAGAAATTGTTGGCTCAGAAATCTTTTGGAATGGAATTGGATCTGGAGCATCTGGAGAGCAAATTGTATCACCGATATGTAAATCACCAATACCAGACATAGCAACAATAGAACCAATGCCTGCCTCAGTAACATCAATCTTTTCAAGTCCATCGTACTCAAAAAGCTTTGATATACGAACCTTTTGACACTTGTCAGGTTCATGCGCATTTACTACAACTGCTTCTTGATTTACCTTTACAGAGCCATTCTCAACCTTACCAATACCAATACGTCCAACATACTCATTGTAATCAATTGTAGAAATACGCACCTGTGTAGGAGCTTCTGAATCACCTGTTGGCGCTGGAATATAATCAACAATTGTCTCAAAAAGAGCCGTCATATCCTTTGGCTCTTCATCAAGACTCTTCATTGCATAACCCTGCTTTTCAGATGCATAAATAAATGGACAATCAAGCTGTTCATCTGAAGCATCGAGATCCATAAACAATTCAAGAACCTCATCAACTACCTCTGTTGCTCTAGCCTCCGGTCTGTCAATCTTATTAACACATACAATAACAGGAAGCTTAAGAGCTAGTGCCTTTTTAAGCACGAACTTGGTCTGTGGCATAGTGCCCTCAAATGCATCGACAACAAGGATAGCACCGTCAACCATCTTAAGTACACGTTCAACCTCGCCGCCAAAGTCAGCATGACCGGGTGTATCAATAATATTAATCTTAGTATTCTTATAGGTTACAGCAGTATTCTTGGATAAAATCGTAATACCACGTTCACGCTCAATATCATTGGAATCCATGACACGTTCTGCCACTTCCTGATTATCACGGAAAACACCGCTCTGCTTTAACAATTCATCTACCAAAGTTGTCTTGCCATGATCTACATGGGCTATAATTGCAATATTACGAACATCTTCTCTTTTAGTTAACATAAAATTATCCCTTCACACTATAAATACGTTTCTTAACAGCCAATCAATTAGTATATCACAATTCTAATTCTTGGCAATTAAAATTTTAGAAAACCTTTATCTCACCATCCAGCTCTGCAAAAACACATTCACTGTCTTTTTTCAAAACACATTTACCAAAGGTTGCCTCTGTAACAGTCTTTACTGCCATGTCCCACTGTTCTTTTTCAACTACGAGAGTGTATTCAACACATGCCTCATACTTAGTATCTAATATTCTTATATTATTCTGATTAAAAACAAACGAAAGCTTGCCAACCTCATTATAGTCAGCAATAACTGTCCCAAGAATACCTTCGGTTCTTGTAATAATCCTTGATGCACTCAGACCTTCCTTTACGGCAGCCTGATAAGCCCGAACAAGTCCTCCTGTTCCAAGGAGCACTCCTCCAAAGTATCTTGTAACAACAACGCACACATTACATATTTCTTCATTAATAAGAACCTCAAGCATGGGACGTCCTGCTGTACCGGCAGGTTCCCCATCATCGCTGCACCTTGTAAGGCAAGTCTTGTCTCCTATTACAAATGCCGAACAGTTATGCTTTGCATCCCAGTGTTTCTTCTTAATCTCATTTATGAAGGCAGTCGCCTCTTCCTCATTCTCTACAGGCTTAACGTAACAGATAAAACGTGATTTCTTTTCAATTATTTCACCTTGTCCGCCCTCATAAATGCACTTAATATGTCCCATAAACACCTCTTATTACTATTTAGTATATTACAGTTACTATTCAGTGATAGACCGAAGCAGCTTGTGCTTCGGTCATAAGATTGTGAGTCAACATCTAAAATGCATTTTCTGCAATATCCTTCTGCATATCAATAACTGCGGCTCTTGAAGCTTCAGCATATTTTTCTTCACCAAACTGTGAATATTTCTCATTTGTATATGCAGCTATTATTCCACGGGAAGAATTGACAATAGCACCAAGGCCATCCTTATTAAAGAAATGCTTAAGGTCAGCACCCTTTCCACCCTGAGCACCATATCCGGGTACAAGGATAAAGGAATTAGGCATTATTTCACGAAGAATCCTGCCCTGTTCCGGATAAGTTGCGCCAACAACCGCACCTACATAGCTGTAATCACCGGCCATTGCCTCTTTAGCCCAGCTATTAACCTGTTCACCGACGATTTCATAGAGTGGACGATTGTTCTTATCTGATAATTTCTGATCCTGAAATTCTCCACTACTGGGGTTCGAGGTCTTAACCAGCACAAATATACCCTTCTTTTCTTCCTTACATACCTTAATAAATGGATTAACGCCATCAGAACCAAGATATGGGTTAACAGTAACAAAATCCTCATCAAAGCCATAGAAAGACTTACTTCCAACAGCTACCTTTCCAAGATGTCCCACCGCATAAGCTTCGGAGGTTGAACCTATATCACCTCTCTTAATATCTCCAATTACAACCAGACCCTTTTCCTTACAGTAATCAACTGTCTTCTTAAAAGTCACAAGTCCCGGAATACCGAACTGCTCATACATTGCTATCTGTGGCTTAACAGCAGGAATAAGCTCATATATTGCATCAATAATTCCTTTGTTGTATTGCCATATTGCCTCTGCAGCACCCTCAAGAGTCTCTCCGTACTCTGCAAAAGCCTTCTTCTGAATAAACTGTGGAACATATTTCATCATAGGATCCAATCCCACAACAATAGGTGCATTAGTTTTTTTAATATTGTCAATAAGTTTGTTAATCATTTCTATTCCTCCAAATAATTATTTATATATACAGTAACATACAAAATAATAAATCTCCATATAATTTGATTTATGTAAAAAGCAGTTCACCTAAGGCTGAGCTATATATACTACGTAAGCCAGAAGCCAAGCCAATACACACTGCCATACAACAACGCTTAATGCCCAACGTATTCCCAGTTCTCGTCTTATTGCCGCAATTGCGGCAACACATGGTGTATACAACAGACTAAACACCATTAATGAAATTGCAGAAGCAGAGCTTATTGCCGTAGTGATACCCTCTCCATACAAAATAATCATAGTGGAAACCACACTCTCTTTGGCAACAAAGCCGCTTATAAGAGATGTACAGATTCTCCAATCACCAAGGCCCAGTGGTGAAAATACCGGAACCAAAAGTTCAGATATCATAGCAAGTATACTGTTTTCTGAATCTGTCGAATAATTAAGGCATACATCAAAGCTCTGAAGAAACCATATTACGATAGTGGCTATAAGTATAACCGTAAATGCCTTTTGAAGAAAATCTCTTGCCTTCTCCCACAAAAGCTGACCTACATTTTTGGCTGACGGAAGCCGGTAATTAGGCAATTCCATAACAAACGGAACAGCTTCCCCCTTAAACAATGTATTTCTGTAAAAAATCGCAATCAAAATTCCCACAGCAATTCCAAGGAAATACAGAGCAGTCATAAAAAGTCCACCATGTCTTGGAAAAAATGCACTTACAAAATAGGCATATATAGGAAGCTTGGCTGAGCAGCTCATAAATGGCGTTAACAGAATAGTCATTCTTCTGTCTCGTTCACTGGGAAGTATTCTCGTAGACATAACAGCAGGAACCGTACAACCGAATCCAATTAACAAAGGAACTATGCTTCGACCGGACAGACCGATTTTACGAAGCAGCTTATCCATAACAAAGGCAACCCTTGCAATATATCCACTGTCCTCTAACAGTGACAGGAAGAAAAACAAAGTTACAATTATAGGTAGGAAGCTTAGTACAGAACCCACTCCTGTAAAAATACCGTCAATAACAAGACTATGAATTGCATCGTTGACTTTGGCTTTGGTCATAAGAGCATCCACATTATTAGATAAATCATTAATCAAGGTTGCAAGGCACCCCTGAAGGAATGCCCCGATCACATCAAAGGTAAGCCAGAAAACAAGCAGCATAATAACAACAAACATTGGAATAGCTGTATATTTTCCGGTAAGGATTTTGTCTATGTTTCTGGAACGAATAAGCTCCTTGCTTTCTCTGGGCTTAATAACAGTTTCATCACAGACCTTTCTGATAAAATCAAATCTCATATCAGCCATTGCGGCACTTCTGTCAAGCTTTCTCTCCTTTTCCATTTGAGAAATAATATGTTCCAGCGTTTCCTTTTCATTCTGATCAAGCTTCAAGCGTTCAAGGATGATTTCATCGCCCTCAATAACCTTACTCGCGGCAAAGCGAATGGGAATACCTTCCTTATGTGCATGATCCTCTATAAGATGAATAACTGCATGGATACAACGATGAACCGCACCCTCATGCTCACCCTTATCACAAAAATCCTGATGTGGCGGCTTTTCCTGATAACGAGCCACATGAAGAGCATGCTTTACAAGCTCGTCAACACCCTCATTCTTAGCCGCAGCAATGGGAACAACAGGTACGCCAAGCATTGCCTCCATACCATTTATATCTACAATACCACCATTATTTCTGACTTCATCCATCATATTAAGGGCAACAACCATAGGAATATCAAGCTCCAACAGTTGCATTGTAAGGTACAGATTACGTTCAATATTAGTGGCGTCTACAATATTAATAATCGCCTTTGGCTTCTCCTCCAGCACAAAATTACGGGATACTATTTCCTCAGAGGTATAGGGTGACATGGAATATATTCCCGGAAGGTCAGTAACTAAAGTATTCTCGCAATTGCGTATCTGACCATCCTTTCTGTCAACAGTAACCCCCGGAAAATTTCCTACATGCTGATTAGAGCCTGTAAGCTGATTAAACAATGTTGTTTTTCCGCAGTTCTGATTACCAATGAGTCCATAGGTAATAACAGTTCCATCCGGAAGACGTTTGCCGCTTCCCTTGGGATGAAAACGACCTTCCTCACCCAGCCCGGGGTGTTCTAGCTTCTTCCCACCAAAGGAGTGCTTTCTTAATACCGTATTATTATCAATTTCCAAAATATCAATTTTATCAGCGTCATCAAGTCTTAAGGTAAGCTCATATCCATGAATCATAAGCTCCATGGGATCTCCCATGGGTGCCAGCTTAACAACAGTAACCTCAACATCAGGAATAAGTCCCATATCAAGGAAATGTTGTCTTAGAGCACCTTCTCCACCTACGCTGATTATTCGTCCACTTTTACCCACCTGTAATTCTTTAAGTGTCATTTATACTATCTCCGATATCTAAGTCGTTAAAAAACAAATCAGAATCCATTGTTCTCTTCTTCTATTACATCAAAGTATTCACTGTCCTTAAGAGGATCCTTTTCGGATTCTATGGCAAGTCTGAACTGAGTCTCATAAAGCTCCTTATACACTCCTTCAAGATTAAGCAGCTCCTCATGAGTACCCTGTTCCTTAATAACGCCATCCTTAACAACAAGAATCCTATCAGCCTTAAGAATGGTTGACAACCTGTGAGCAATCACAATACTTGTTCTGTTCTCCATAAGCTTGGTCAATGCATCAGAAATTGCATTCTCTGATATTGAATCAAGAGCTGAGGTTGCCTCATCAAGAATAAGAATTGCCGGATCCTTAAGAATTACTCTGGCAAGAGATAATCTTTGCTTCTCGCCACCGGACAGCTTAAGTCCTCTGTTTCCTACCTGAGTATTATATCCTTTTGGCTGATTCATTATAAATTCATGAATACTTGCGGTTTTACAGGCGCTTATTATTTCTTCATCGGTTGCCTCTTCATTGGCATACAGAAGATTATCCTTAATTGTGCCGTTAAATAAATATGTTTCCTGGGTAACGACACCGATATTTTTTCTTAAATATTCCAAATCAAAATCACGTACATCAACGCCTGCAATTGTGACTTTGCCTGCGGTAACATCATATAGTCTCGGTATCATATTAACTACTGTTGATTTGCCGGAGCCTGAAGGTCCCACTACAGCATACATCTTTCCACCGGGTACTTTAAAATCAATATCAGTAAGAAGCTTCTTTTCCGGAATATAAGAAAACGCAACGTGTTCATAGCAGATTTCCTGATTCTTAACCTCCGGCTTTTTACCGTTCTCGGGGGAAGCTATAGTTTCCTCCATATCGAAATAATCAAATATTCTGGTAAAAAGTGCCAGACTCCTTGTAAATTCAACTGACACATTAAGAGTTTCCTGAACAGGTCGATACAAACGATTAATAAGAGCAACCATTGCGGTAATGGTACCAACGGTTAAGGTCTTATCTATATTAGCAATAATAAGATAACCACCTGCAAAATATATAAGCAAAGGTCCTACCTGAGTGAACATTCCCATAACCACACGAAACCAGCTTCCGCTTCTCATTTCCTTCATGGATAGACGGCTGACTTCCTCATTTATTACCTTAAACTTTTCTATTTCCTTCTTTTCTCTTGTAAACAGCTTTACCAGCATGGAGCCGCTTACACTTAAGGTTTCATTAATAAGCTGATTCATTTCATCGTTCTTTTCCTGAGCATCCGAACGTATTTTCCACTGATTCCTGCCCACACTTCTTGTGGGCAATACAAGCATTGGAATAACAAGAATACCAACTATTGCAAGCTGCCAGCTCATCGAAAACAAAGCAACAAGTGTTGTAACTATTGTTGCAATATTACTTACAAGACTTGACAGTGTGCCTGATATTATTGTACTTACACCGCTAATATCTGTATTCATTCGTGTAATTATATCGCCCTGTTTCTCTGTGGTAAAAAAAGAATGTGACATGTACTGCAAATGAGAATACATCTGAGCTCTCATATCAAAGATTATCCTCTGGCTAATCCATGCATTAATATAGGTTTCCAGCACTCCGATAATCTGTGAAATTGCCAGCGTAACAAATGCAGCAAGAAGAAGCTTAATAAGGAGACCCATATCCTTATCAATAAGGGCCTCATCTACAATCCGACCTGTAATTATCGACGGTAACAATCCTACAAAAGCAGAAATAAAAATGGCTATAAAAACAAATGCAAATTGTAACCTGTATGGTTTAAGATATGACAAAATACGTTTAATAAGTTTCTTGTCAACCTTTGGCATGTTAGCCTTCTCTTCCTCGGTCAAAAAACCTCTGGGGCCGAGTCCCCCACGCATTCCGGGCATAATTCTCTCCTTCCGGCTGTATTGCTACAATCCATATATTATAAAAATGTTTTAAGTGCTTTGTAGAAGATTTCAATGTCTATTGGCTTGGGTAAATGCGCATTCATTCCGGCATTCATTGCATCCTTGATATCATCCTCAAAAGCATTGGCAGTCATAGCTATAATCGGAGTATTGGCAAGCTGCTCATTATCAAGTTCACGAATAGCCTTTGTTGCCTCATAGCCATTCATTCTGGGCATCTGAATATCCATAAGAATTATATCAAAATATCCCGGTTCATGCTTTTTTATAATATCAACTGCCTCTATTCCATCACAGGCCTCTTCCCATTCAACACCAAAATCCTCAAGAAAATCCGATGCGATTTCCCTGTTTAGGAAATTATCATCCACTAAAAGTACACGATGTCCGGGTGGAATATCCCCCATTAAATCAATAGAGTTAACCTTCGCGTCAGACTCTGAAACATCAAAATCAAGTGTCACAGTAACAGTAGTACCAACATTCCGGGCACTATCAATTACTATTGAACCTTCCATCATATCAACAAGCTTCTTTACAATACTCATCCCAAGACCTGTTCCCTGTACTCCGCTTGCAGTAGCATTGTTTTCACGCTCAAATTCATCATAGATTTTTTCAAGGAACTCAGAAGCCATACCAATTCCATTATCCCTGACGGTAAAAATAATTGATACTTTTGTGTCACCAATTACTTTCTGTTCAATGCTGTAATGAACATTTCCACCGGCTTTTGTATAATTCACAGCGTTGGATAAAACATTCAGAATAATCTGTTTCAAATGAAGTGCGTCAATCATCAGCCACTCTTTTTCAACATTAATAACCTCTGATGTAAAATCAATACTCTTTATGCTTGCAAGCTCCTGAATAATGGATACTATCTGTCCATTCTGCTCTATTATAGATTCAGGCTTAAGATTAATAGTCATCTTTCCCGATTCAATTCTTGCCATATCCAAAACATCATTAATCAATGACAGCAAATGATTTCCTGACATTGATACCTTTTCAAGACAGCTTGATAAATATTCACGATCATCATCATAAATATGTTTTTGTGCAAGCTTTGTAAAACCTAGAATTGAATTCATAGGAGTTCTTATATCATGAGACATATTAAACAGGAATGTGGTTTTTGCCTTGTTGGCATCCTCTGCTTTTAACAGTGCATTCTCTATAGCCTGTTTTTGCTCAGCCTCTAATCGAATTCGACCATCATCATCAAACACACCTATAATAATTCTGTTATTAGACTCAGAATTACCATGAACTTTTATGATTTTACATAAAAAGTATTTACATGCAGAATCAACAACAAGTCTGTAATTAAAGCTAATAGATTTTTTAGTAGCAAGCTCCCTGCAAATATGTTCCTTGTCAAACATATTTCTAACCTTGTCACAATCATCAGGAACCACAACCTTTTCAAGATTACTCGCAACGTCATTAAAGAAATTTCCGGACTGCTCCAATCTGTCTGTTATTTTATCTATATAGTCTCCTGACTCACCAAACATTTCATATTCATCCGTATCAAGATTAACCAGATAAATTGCCTGATAATCACTGGATAATCCAAGAACCACTTCCTGAAGCTTATTATTCTCATTTTTATATATTGTTTCAAGGTATACCTCTCTTTCAACCGATACATTATAAGAATAAATAAGCACCGACGTGAGCATAAAACCCAGGGAATACATAGATGCATCCGGCCAAAGCATCTGACCGAAACCGAATGCAAGAGGAACACAGGAAAAAATAAATGCTGAACGATAACGTGCCAGCATATCCTTATCTAAAACCTTACGACAACCATCAAGCAGAATTTTAACAAGGGAAAAGATTATTAATGCAATATAATACAGAAATTGCATAACAAACATGAAATTACGAAGAGTATATGAATGATAATTAGCATCAGCATCCACATAGAAAAACCATCTGTTCCATACATTAGAAATAAGTACAATAATCTGTACACTTAAAACAATTCCACGAACAGTATTAAGAAGAACATGATACTTTTTCCTAACCTTAAGATAGTGAATCACATACCCCGCCCAGATAAAAGCAGACAAAGCTGCTCCTAAATGAAATGCATAAGTGAAAATCGTATATAAAACCCGACTGACAATTAACAATCTTGAGGACAGAGCCCCCCAAATCATGTCAATAAAACAAAAAACACAGAAAAAAAGCAAAAGTCTTACAAGCTTCTTATCTATTGTTAGTTTATGATCGGTTGATATAATTCTGTTTAAAACAACATAAATCGTGATACAACTGACACCGGCTGTAATCGCGTATAAAACACCTGTATTTACCATAGTGCAATCCCCGTTTGCTAAGCTCCTAACATAACATTTTCAAACTTATTTCTTACTTTTCTAAAACACTCCATAAGCTTAGGTGAAAACTGTCCACACTCTCCACCTATAATCATATTAAAAGCTTTATCCTTTGGTATTGCGGCCTTGTAAACTCTTTCATTAACAAGTGCATCATACACATCTGCCACAGACACAATCTGCGCAGCAACAGGAATGTCCTCACCCACAAGTCCGTCAGGATAACCTTTTCCGTCATATTTTTCATGATGATGTCTGCATATTTCATAGCACATCTTCGCATATTCATCATCCCATGCACCTTGAATATTCTTAAGAATATCACAACCTCTTGTGGTATGAGTTTTCATAATTTCAAACTCATCTGTGGTTAATCGACCCGGTTTTAACAAAATAGTATCAGATATTGCGATTTTACCCACATCATGAAGCGCACTTGCCTGTGACATGATTTTAATAATACGTTCCGTAATGCCATACTCCGGATAATCCTGCATCATCTGATAAGCCAGAATTTCGGTGTATTTCTTAACCCTGTTAATATGCTGACCGCTTTCTAGATTTCTTGACTCAACCACAGTACCTAAAATTTCAATTATTTTCTGATTACTCTCAGTAAGTCTGGTAGCCTGTTTCTTTAACTGTAAATACTGATTTTTAAGAGTCTGTGTCTGCTCATAAACCCGATCCTCAAGCTTATTCTTATACAAATACAAATCAACCACATTGCCGACTCTCAGCCTGACAAGTGCCTCATTAAATGGCTTTCTGACAAAGTCAGAAACACCATAATCAAAGCATCGTTTTTCAACAGTTTCCGAAGCATCACTGGAAATTGCAATAACCGGCAGACGATTAAGAAGCTTACGCGCCTTCATTCCCTCCATAACACCAAAGCCATCAAGCACAGGCATCATAAGATCCAAAAGAATCAGTGCAAGCTCCTCCTTCATATTATCTATTATTTTTAAGGCTTCCATACCATCGGAAGCCTTAAAAATGTCATATTTATCTTCTAGGATTTCCTCCAGAATATCTCTGTTAATTTCCACATCATCGACAATTAATATTTTTGTTTTCATCATCCCCTCCTATGAAAAAAACCTATTGTCTAAATTAAATGCATAACATTTCAGGTACTAATTCTCTTTAGTATTTCGACCAAATCAGAAATAATATTTATACATATATTTAAAAAAATAACTTAATTAATACCTTTCAAACAGGCAATAACTTCGTCATAAACATTCTTAACATCATTAACCATCATATTGATTTCTGATTCATCAACAACAGGATTCCCCGGTCTTAATGCTTCGCATAAAACATCCGCTGTCTCATGAAGCGGCGTAATCCCAAGATTAAGTGCTACACCCTTAAGATTATGCACATTTCTGAATGCCTCTTCCTTATTACCGGTCTCAAGAGAATCAACTATTAGCTTATAATCATTTCCTGTTGCAAATTTTAATGCATATTTCTGTACACGTTCTTCCTTACCCAGTCTTCCAATTACGCCTGCATAATCTCCGCCAAATGCGTCATAGCATTCCTTAATAGTCATATTGAACCTCCATTAATGGTCATTGTATATTGATATTTCTATATTTACGAAAATTTTTTAATGTAATTTTACTACTGTTATCATTAATTTCAAAGTACATTTTTCATATAATGCTTTGATATATCTTTTTCATAAAATGTATAATCCTATCTACACCTTATATACCTTGTTGTAGACCGATTCACTTTAGGCTATAATCAAATAAAAGTCAATATATTTTTACACTTAGAGTATCTTAAACAGCCCTATTACACAGGTTATTTAGAACTCTGTATACTAACATTCAGGAGGCTTGATTATGGAATACTTTTTAGATAATGGTGACTTTGTGGCAAGAATAGATTCTCATGGAGCCGAGTTAAAATCAGTTCTTAACAAAAACAATTACAGAGAATATATGTGGTACGGTGACGGCCGTTTCTGGGGACGAACCTCACCTGTGCTTTTTCCGATTGTAGGTGGCTTAAAGGACAAAAAATACACCTATAACGGTAAGGAATATCCTATGGGACAACACGGCTTTGCAAGAGACATGGAATTCGATTTACTTAATCAGTCACAGGACACAATATCCTTTATGCTTAAGAGCAACGAAGAAACTCTTGCCAAATATCCCTTCTGCTTTGAGCTGATAATCACTTATACCCTCAAGGGCTGTGAGCTTAAGGTCAATTGGCAGGTTAACAATCCAGGTAATGATACAATGTATTTCTCCATAGGTGCTCATCCTGCTTTTCTCTGCCCGATTCATGGTGAAAACAGCAAGGCCGGCTATAAGCTGTACTTTGATGGAGTGGAAGCTATTCACCACCACGGAAACACAAGAGATACAGGTCTCGCCACGATGAATGAAGATATTGTTCTTTCTCTTTCAGAGGGAAAAGCTACAATTACGGATGATTTCTTTGACAGATGTACATATATGATTGAAGGTAATCAGACAGGGCTTGTAGGAATCGAGGATAAAGACGGCAATCGTTTTGTTGATGTATGCTTTAACACACCACTTTTTGCCATCTGGTCACCGGAGGAAAAAAATGCACCTTTTGTCTGCATTGAACCCTGGTACGGAAGAGCTGATGCCACTGACTTTAACGGAACATTTTCCGAGCGTGATTACATTAATTCTCTGGCTGCAGGCGACAGCTTTAACGGCGGCTACAGCATGAAATTCTATTAAGAATACTCACCCCGTTCAAACCATTCATCAATATAGTCAATACACTGTTTACTTTCCTTAAGATTCGGACACAACACGGAAAAAGCATGCACAAGATGTTTACCCTTTCCCATGTGTATAAGCTTATATTTACATCCATTCCTATCAAGGCATTTTGCGTAATCGAGAGTGTATTTTTTCAGAAAATCCGCCTGGCTTGTTATCATAAGTACAGGCGGTATATTATTTATTATTTCAGGGTTTTCCGGATTTATATATTCAGCAAAGGCTTTACTTTTTTCGCCGCTTCCATATATTGACTTGGACAGAAAAATTCCGACGGCATCCTTTCGCCTTGTATAATACATACCGCTAATAAGACACATTGCCCTACAATTAATATTGGCAGACTCAACCCCCAATGCTCTCTGCAATGACCCGGACTTAGTCAATGCCTCTGAATACAGCATCAGAAGTGAACCGGCACTCTCAGAAGCCAAATATATTCTGCTGCCATCACCGCCGTACTTCTTAAGATTATCTACTACATAATCCATTCCGGAACATACATCTTCAATCTGGTCATAAATACGCACATCAGGAACAAGACGATACTCTAAGGAAAACACAACATAACCCTTAAGGGCCAATAGTCTGCAAAAGCCCGTTGATAGATTCTTGTTTCCTTCAAAAAGTCCACCACCATGAACATAAATCACTACCGGAAGCAATTCATCCGCTTTGGAACCGGCAGGCCTGATAATATCCATAAGCAGTTCATTGCCGCTTCTCCCCATATAAGGATAGTCGAGCCACTCCTGTAAACCGTCAGAAGGTATAGGTGGACCAAAATCAATTCCACCTATTTTGTTAAAGACTGTTTTTATTGTATTTATATATGTTTTCTCAATATGTCCCATAAATAGTATCTTTGCACAAATTAAACCTTTCTTAATATTTGTGGCATATCAAAAACATCCCTGTCGATGTTTATTGCTACAGCCATATCAAGTCCTGAGGGTTTTCTGTCATTTACAACAATTCTCTCCCCCATAGGAATATTAAATATAATATCATCATATCTAATCCCGTTATCCTTTAAGAAATCAAGAGTAGCCTGTTTGTACTCATCTGTTCTCGAAGTCATTATAATGATTTTGTCCTCAAGGGGTATGGAAGCAATGTATTCCTTAGCGCCCTCTAACAATGTATCCCTGCCATCAAGCTTATATCCATTATGTTTTACCAATGTTCCGTCTATATCAAATATCCAGGTTTTGGAAAGCGTGGATAAAATCATAGTGTCTCCCATTCTATATCCTCCCCGGCTAAAATATTCTTATCAAACTGTTCAATCCAATACATATCAATAGCCTTCCATTTTGTATCGCAATAATTGTAATCAGGGTAAAGCGCAATTTTTTTAGCCTTGGCTTCACGAATCACATCACACAATCCACTTCTTATTCCAATAAATATGCCGGCACGTTCCACTACCGATGTAAGCTCCATAATGGAAGGGGAAATAGGTTCCGTTCCTCCAAGCGGTTTTTCATCACCTACTACATTGGTAAAGCATTTATATCCAAGTCCCGAATAATAATCTACTGCCGATCTCCATATATTAGGTTCAAGGGGTATTATTGACTTGGCATAAGGTGAAAAAATAACGGATTTACCTTCCGGAATAGCTTCAATATCAGAATATATGTTTATGTTATGTCTGGGCTTTGAAGGTATGGTTTCTACAGGAAGACCAAATACCCCGCAGCAAAAGATTTTTTCCAGAGGAATCTTCTTAATATATAACGCCTTAGATAAGTTTATTATATATGGCCTGTCATGGTGTGCAATAAAGGTATTCTCATCATGGGTGAAAAGCGCAGCCTGAATCATGGCATCCAGTTCCTTCTGTTCATACACCGAAACAGGATAATCTCCAAACATTCGAATAACATCAACAAGCACAGGACTTGGCACGCAAAACACTGTATCCCCTATACCTCGTTTTTGAGCAAATGCCTCCCAATAGGACATAGTAAAATAAATATCTCCCAAAGCATTATATGGGCAAAAAGTTATAAAGTGTCCGTGATATGTCTCATATAATTTATTAAGTAGTTCCTCACCATGTTTTTCTCTGGCAGTCATTCTATCAATGGTATCCTCTGACATGGAATACTCAGCATAGGTATTATAATCAATTAACTTTCTTACAGGTCCCTCATAACCTAATTCCCGAAGCTGATTGTGCATGGCAGCATAGAATCTTGATGTAATAAAAACCATAGATTCCTCCACAGGAGCATCTCCGGCTAATTCAACAATCCTTTCAGGACTTACAACTTCAATTCCCTTATACACCTTGCCCTGCTTGTTTATACTATTATCAAGAATTGCAGATGCCTTGATATTCTTACTTTCCAAAAGATCTACCAATTCGAGAGTGGCATTACAATGACCAAATAGAAAAATATTTTTTTGTGCTAATTCAACAGACCTACTAATCTCTTCCAGATTAGCAACCATTTCATCATATACCTTCTTTTCCATATAACACCTACTTGTGTATAAGAGCCACAAGCAGCTCCTCCTCTGTTAACAAACCGGTTTTAACGTAGTTAATAATATTGGGGAATTGTGGATTATCGGTAATTAACCTGATTTCATCAGAGTATTCATACAGATACAGTAAATCCCTCTCCAATGACTTGTCATTCTCAAGAAAATCTATATTATACTTCATAGCTAATTGTTTTAGTCTATTCTGATCCAAAACATTCTCAAATACTATATTCACCTGTTCTGTATTATTCATGTAGTCAAAAATAGGTTGGAAAACCATGTGTCTCTCTTTCCTCTATTGGTGGTAATTCCATATAATTACCATAAATCATCTTCAAATGTTTATCATATTCTTTTGGTGCTTTGTATACACCATTCTCAAAATTTAATTGTATTTCATCAAATAATAGACTAGCTCTGTTCTTCCAAGGTTTTGCCGGTAATGTCATCATAACGCCAACATACTCTGCAGAATTATAAGAATACTCAAACCGTCTGTTTTGTATTTTATCTCTTACATCCTCAAGATTCGGAATAATGTCGCGTGCAATATAATACCAATACCATTCAACATCCAATAAATATATTTCATTCCACCATTGATCAGCATCAATTTCTTTGGGATACCCTGAAACAGGAAAAATATCTATATATTCACCCTGATACCACGTAATAGGACAACCCGCATGGTGTAATTTTGTCCGGTTATCAACAAGCTTTGCAAAAGGAAAAAAATATTCATCATTCGTGCTATAATCTAATACCTCATACTGCTGATTTTGGGGATAAACCTCAATAAATTTCTTATAATCCTCTATAGGCATCATCACATCAATATCATCATCCCAAGGAATAATTCCTCTGTGTCTAACTGCTCCTATTAATGTGCCATAAGCCAAATAATATCTAAGCCCATTCTTTTCGCAAAATCCGGAAAATTCCTTTAGTATACTAATAATTGTATTTTTATGTTCATCCAATTTTTTGGGTTTTTTTTGCACAAAAATCGAATCAAAGTATTCACATGTTTCTTTCCACAAAATATCATCAGCAGGAAGGTGAACAATTCTATCATCCGTTGTTCCCATAGACATTAATTGTTTTTTTATAGAACCTATATCTTTAATGGTTGTAATAAATAATGTTTTGCCAATATCCGTTACTCGATTTAATAATTCCTGAGGAGATACAACGTCTAAACCACCAAGAACTCTATTAGCAACTAACATATCAATATCTTTATCATCCAAATGTACATAATTCCTAGTTAAAGGAAGACACCATTCTCGTTTTACTCGCATACCCTGTTTTTCGCTAGAGTTATCTACAACACACTCAATATCTATTCCTAATGCAGCAAGATAATCCCTAATTAACCCCATACGCGAATGTAACCCAAACCACACTATTTTGTCGTGCGGAATATTGTTAACAGCATTAACAATACTTTGTATAAATTCCTTATAATAATGTTTTGATTCAATCCATGGCATATTAAATGCTCTCCTAATTCACAATTATCTGTAATTAATTTTCCAATCAAAGGTCCTTTATTAAATAATAGACAAAATCTTTAATATCACACATATCACTTTCTGTTGCAGGATTGTTATATATTGAATACTCCTTAAAATAATCATCTATAATCTTATTTTCATATTCTTGTTTTAACCAATCCGATGGAAATCTAAAGGGTCTTCCGGTTATTTTTTTCTTAAGTACGTCAATTGTTAACATCATATTCGACCTAGCCGGGTACAATTCCACCTTATTATCATCAGAAAATGTCGAATAAAACCTTCTATATTTACTTCTAAAATCCGTATTATTGTCTTCTTGATCATCTGGGAAATCGCCATATTTCATAATCTTCTCTGTTGTAATTTCAAATACTGATTTCATATGATTATGTACAGCAAGTACCGTCCCTCCACATGAAACAATATTTGAATACATCAGTCCCTTTGACGGTATTGTTAAACCTCCAAAAGGAAACCCTAGTTTCTTAATTGTCTTATTAGAAATGTCATACAACAAAACTTCATTTGTATTATATTCAGTCAGAAAAAAGTAGTTATTATTTTCAGTAATTCCAGATAAATGTAAATCCTTTTCTAGCTCTATTATTTTTATACTGATTTCTTCTAAATTTATCTGTACTATACAATTTTTATTATTAATCACTCCATAAACACACTTATCTCTAATACAAAGTTCAGACCAAAAAACAACATCATTCGGCTCTGTATATTGCCGTATTGTTTTGTATGCATCAGGATAATAATCTATTTTATGTGTATCTAAATCCAATGATGCAATCCCATTCTCGCCAAAAGAAAAGATCATCCATAATTTATTATTCCACACATAAGAGCAAGCGCACCTATAATTCTTCCATTCATCTTTCTTAACAACATAATAATTCATTAAATTACTATCTAAATCAAATGTATGAACACAGTGAGAAAAATCCGGAGAAAATACCAATTCATTTCCATTTCTGTACACACGATGATGTAGCAATTGATTAAATACAGCATTAGTTGAAAATTTACTTACTTCTATACTTCCATTTTCTTTAGACTGTTTAATCAGTCCATTAAATGTATTGCACGAGTAAAATAAATATTCATCAGTATCAACATAACCATCAAATGAAATATATTCTAAACTTTTCTTCACATCAACATCACCTTTCGTACTATAGGTTGTTGCAACTATATATTAATCCACATCAACATATTCTCCAATTATTTCCATTACTTTTTCCAAACAATTATCTATCTGATTATTATCAAATTCTATTTCCCATGCATCGTCACACAATTCCATATCCTTTAAATTAAAATACTCAAAAGCACTTCCCATGTAGAAGCGATTATTTCTATCATATAAAACTATTTTTTTTGCCTTAGCACCACTAATCACATCACAAAAGCCACTTCTTATCCCTATAAATGTACCTGCTGTTTCAACAAACTCAGGAGCAATTGATAATGGAAAAAATACCGAAACAGACCCCTTAACTGCCGGTTCTGTGTTTCCTGAACTATTTGTACATACCGAATAACCTTTTTCCAATAATTCATCAGTAACTTTTTCCCAAAAAACATCCGATATTTCAGACAGCGTATTGGAATACGGGGACAATACTACTGTTTTTCCCACACTTAAATTTTTACTCCTCATTATCTCTAAAACTTCTTCTTTTTTCGATTTTACTGCCGGATGAATCGGCTTTGAAGAATCCGGAAGTGAAAATACATATTTTTTAAACATTGGGGTGAATTCTAAACCTTTATACCCTCTAAACCACTCAATCTGATTCGTATGGATATCAAACCAACAGTCATTTAAAAGCTTCAACTTAACTTCATTGGGCCACAACATATGCGCGCTGATTATACATGAACTGATTTTTTGATTCTCTAATAATTCTATATTTTTTATTCCACACAATTGAGCAACTTTTTTACACGCTGAGCTCATAACCGCAAATACATAATTCTCTATCTTATTCATTTCGCAATATTCGTTCCAAAATGTTCCTATAAGATAAACATCTCCTGTACCTGTATAAGGACATAAAAAGACATTATTCGTACTATATCTTTTAATAATTTTTTTATATTCATTTTTCCCTTTTTTAGCTTCGCAAATATGCTTTACCAATGATTTTTTTACAGGGCCCAAAAAAACTATTTGTGAACTGTCTGCGCCGCTTCGCTTTAATTGAAATACCATCTCACGCCAAGAAGCAGAAAAGATTAAAAACACCTTTTCTTTCGATTGAACATCACCAACCTCAGTAATTGATATTACCTGTTTTCTTGCACATAAACTTTTTTGTTTTGAAACATCGTTATCAATAACTCCAACCGGTTCAATGCCATTTACACGAAGAATTGTAATAATCTGTCTTGTATGATCGCTTGCCCCAAATAAATATACTTGTTTAGCTGCAAAATAGCCCTGTTTAGATAATCTGTTAATCTTTTTTGTTACTCTTTCTTTTTCTTCTTCAAGCATCTACCTACTCCGTTTCCACAACATATCGCAGATGATATAACGCTAAACAAACTGCATCTTTTTCATTGATTTCTGTTTCTGCCAATACTCGCCCCAACATATTCTCTTCCGGCTTCGTTGTGTATGTAAAAACAATATTGTCAAAAAATTTATCAAAACAATAGAAATCATATAGTAAATCCAAGTCAACATCTTTTATATTCACAATTTGAATATCTTTAAAACCGCTCACCTCATTAATCCAATCAATTTTATTACTTTGGGGTAAAAAAACTAATGCTTTAGATACTCCTTTTCTATCACAAAAAACATCTAAATATTTAACAGCGTTTTTATCAAGCAATTCATTTTCACCGGTTAATACAAGAACTATTTTTTTATAGTTTATCGCGTATTTTATGCATAATAATTTCCACAAAATATAGCCTCGAAAAATATGTAAAACTCTTCTCATTTATTTATCTCCACCGATAATATAATTTAGTCTTTCCCCAATTCCACCGCCCGGGTGATTGACCTTAAAATCTTCAAGCTTAATTCCCAGTCTGTTTCCTACCTCAAGGGCAATACCCTGAAGAAGAATTAAATAAACAGTAGTTGAATTGTTTGGTATTATGTCCCATTTATCGCCCTCATTAATGAGATGCATGATAAACTTCTTATCTACTACCTTAGAGGCTTTTCCATCACCAAAAAAAGATATTAACCAGGTATTGGTTCCTCTGTTTTTCAGGTGTTCACCCAGTATAACTGTCTCATTGGTATTACCACCCTTGGTAAGAAGTAACACAATATCCTTCTTAGAAACCATTCCCAAATCTCCGTGAACTGCTGTATTAGTATGTAAGAATCTTGCATCTATTCCCATTGAATTAAGAGTTCCAACAAATTTCTCACAGATTGGAACATTCTTTCCAAGTCCGGAGGCTATGATTTTGCCTCCATTCCTCAATGTATCAACACATTCTGTAATTAACTGTTCATATATTTCAACAGGTATTGATTCTAAAGAATCCTGTATAACCTTTATCACATCATCGAAATAAGCTATCATAGCACATCCTCCAAGTACCAGAGACCATTATAAAACGCACCGCAAATACTGTCATAATCCTGCCAGGCATATGTTGTAAGTGAAAGCCAGATAACGGCGTGAAGTAGCTTTATTTCATATTCATCCTGTCCCGTCAGGTTTATAAATTCTTCTGCAAGCTCTTCCCAATGATTAGATTCTATATCAAGCTTAATACCTTCTTTTGCAGTGTCACCAATATGCAGCCTGAAATTCTTAAGATTAAACTGATCATAGTTACCTACAATGGAATAATATATCTTGGCCCAGTCATACCTCACATCTCCGTACAATTCACTGAATCCAAAATATCCCCTTGGGTCAATAAGAACCGGCTCCCCACTATCACGTACCATCATATTGGAAAAGGTACAATCGCCATGAATAAAGGCAAACTCCTTACAGTTCTCAACAAGCTTATCCAGTGACTTTTCCAAATCACGTTTATGATAGTATACATTTCTACAGCGCTTACCATTAACCACTATATATTCATCTCTGCCATAGGGTATCAAATCCTGAATTTTAGCAAGTCTGTCAAAGGTTTTGTTAAAATATGCTTCTTTAACACTAAAGCTATCAGCAGGAACCTTTTTAGAATCATGAAGTTTTTTTAGGGATTCAACCAGGGTTTGCAAAATCACGCTCTTCTGCTCACGTAAAAGATCGCACTCATAAATATTTTTTCCCTTAATATATTCCATGGTCAAAGGTGTTGTTTCATATATTTTAGGAAGAATTTCAATACCTAGATTCTTTGCTTTTTCATACCAGGCACATTCTCTTTTTGCAAGACCTCTACCCTGTTCATCAACAGGCTCCTTAATAAGGGTATTATCTTGGACAGTTATTTTATTGAAGGGTCTGCATTTTGATTTTTCCAGCTTCTCATACTCTTCTACAAGTCCGAATTCCTTAGTTCCGGCAAGGCCTACAGTTTCATATTTAATTCCCTTTTCCTGCATCCAACGAACCAGCTCACCGCTTTTGGGAACATCTATTATTTTGGATTTATCCGTAAAAAGGAAAAATCCCGCAACACCATACTCTGTGGAACGCTCTTCAATAAATTCTCCATTTTCAAATTTCCATCTACAGGGAAAGGTCTGAGACACTCCAACATAATCCACTGTGGGCTTATGAATGGATTCATCAGCATATTCCTTAGGTAAATTAAAATCCTGTGGCAAAATCAAATCCGACCACACAAGCATGAATGGCTCATTATCAGGAATAAGATTTATTGCCTGTTGCACACCGGAGCAAGTACCTGTCCCTGTTGCATCAACAATGTTATATTTAACATCCGCAAAGGCATCCAGATATTCATGCATTACTTCCTTCTTATAATCTGCAATTATTACAAAGCGCTTAGTGGGATATTTTTTGAACAAATGAAAAATCATGGGTAGATTATCTACCGCTACAAGTGCCTTAGGCTTATTCTCTGTCAAATATTTAAGACGTGTTCCCTTGCCTCCTGCTTGAACAATAATATAATCCATTAACTCAACCTCTTGATATATTCAAAATATTTACTATAATCACATGATGTTGGGGTCAAAAGGTATTTTGCCCCCAACGATACCGGATTTCTCCGCTCTACGAGCTCTCGAAATCCTCAAAACATTCAAAATCCGCTCATTTTTCTGCAAAAAATGGCTACTTTTTCATGTTTTGGCGGGTC
>JAZQOI010000100.1:0-8921 GCA_045627745.1 Lachnospiraceae bacterium
GTATCAGTAGTTACAACAGATACCTTTTGAGGAGGAGATCTGGATAAAAAATAAAATATAAGATTGTTGGATATCGAAAACGATGATAAACTATGCATAGTATAGCAGTTGTCGGATTATATGTTTGTTAAGGTATGGGTACCTCAACAATACTATATAAATACGAAAACTGCTATCTTTTTGCAAAAAAATGGAGGTTTTCATGTACCTAGAGCTAGCCGTCGCGCCAGCGACTTGGTACAATGAACATAGCTGTAAATGACACTATTTACTTAAATTATAAACCACATTCACATGAACTGTATTGGAGGGCAAATATGAATTATCGTACCGAAGACAATTTATCCATACTTGGCTTTGGCTGTATGCGTTTTCCACGTAGCGGTAACAGCTTCGATATGGAGGAAATAGAAAAGGAAATACTGCATGCCGTAGATATGGGAATTAACTATTTTGATATGGCATATATTTATCCCGGGGTGGAGGCCGCCTTTGGCAAGGTTCTTGCCAAGAATAACATCCGTGATAAAATCAATATTGCCACTAAGCTTCCCCACTATTTAATGAAAACCAGGGAAGATATGGATAAAAATTTTAAGGAACAGCTTGAAAGAATAAATACAGACCATATTGATTACTTCCTGATGCACATGCTTCCGGATATGAATACCTTTAAGGTATTAGTGGAACGAGGAGCCTTTGAATGGGCAGAGCAGCTAAAGAAATCAGGTGTTATTCGCAAAATTGGTTTCTCCTTTCATGGCAATAGTGATACCTTCATTGAACTCCTTAATGCATATAACTGGGATTTCTGTCAGGTTCAGTACAATTACCTAGATGAACATTCTCAAGCAGGACGACGGGGTGTGGAGGAAGCCTATCGAAAAAATATACCTGTTATTATTATGGAACCCTTACGAGGTGGACGTCTTGTAAATAATCTTCCACATAAAGCTAAAGCTATTATTAATAATTCAAACAGACATTACACAGCGGCAGAATGGAGCTTTCGTTGGCTATATAACCAACCGGCAGTATCAGTTGTCCTGTCAGGTATGAATTCCATGGATATGCTTGATGAAAATATTCGTATTGCCAATTCCGTCACCATAGACTCCTTCACTGATGAGGATTATAAAACAATCAATTTAATTACAGATGCTATTAATGAGAAAGTCAAGATTCCATGCACCGGCTGCAGCTATTGTATGCCCTGTCCCTTTGGAGTAGATATTCCCGGTTCATTCAGTGCATATAACCGTGCATATACCGATAACTTTTTTTCGGGAATAAAGCAATATACCATGTGTCAGGTATTAAAGTCAGAACCCAACCGTGCTTCACAATGCACACAATGTGGTCGTTGCGAACAGCATTGTCCTCAGCACATAGAGATTAGAAATGAACTAAAACGTGTTAAGAAAAAATATGAAAATCCGATATTTAATGTAGCTTATTCAATAATCAATAACAGCCCAAAGCGTAATTGTGATTCAAACAAATAACAGTATCTTGGGATTATAATAATTTTTGAGGGGATTTTATTTATGAAACTAAAAAAGTATTTTTTATTAATTCTACTTGCTTCATCACTATCATTAGCCGCCTGTAACAAGGATGCAGAAGATAATGAAGCAGCTTCAGAGGAAACTGCTGAAGATTCTCAGGAAGAAAATACTGATTCTTCTGATACACCATCGGACACTTCACAGGTTCCGATTGAAGACCGCTTTGAAGGCGAAGCAGGAGATGTTGTTTCCGCTAACAGTAATGAACGTGCTGAACACATTTTAAAGGTACTTAATGCTTCCAGTAACGATAATGTTTTTGCATCCGGGGATTCCAATGATTCTTCTGACTCAGATAATGATTCTGACGCTAAGGATAATAGTGAATCTTCTGATAATGAAGATGAAGACTCAGACGACGATAATTCCAATACAGCTATGAAGAACAGTTCAGCGAATGATAGCGAGGATGAGGGCAATCCACAGGATGCAGATGATCCTGTTAATAATACCTCTGATACAAAAAATTCTACCCTGTCATCCAATCATGCCAAAACACCCACATATTTTGACGTTGGTGACAGTACCGTATATGCACAGGGTGATTACAACGAAGCCTATGCTGATGAGATAATTGCATTAATTAATAATGAACGTACCACCTTTGAGATACCCCATGCTACCAAGAATCCCAGTCTGTGTATAGTAGCCGACGTTCGTGCCAAGGAGTCTTCTCTCTACAATGGTCACACTAGGGCTAACGGTACTCCTTATTACACAGTCGCAGCAGATTATTTCAAAGCAGAAAACCTCATAGTATCGGTTAAGGGCTGTACTCCCAAAATGGTTGTGGATGCCTGGATGGAAACGAACAACACACGAAGGAATCTGCTAAACAAGGATTATACCTCCATTGGTTGTTCATATTTCACCTGCGGCGATTATGTACTTGTTGCTGTGACTTTTGGATATTAATATATCAAATATCTGTAATCCTGATAGATGGTTGCAATCAGATTGCACAGCTTCATATTAATTCCATTGAATTCGGCTGCCTCTATTCTGCTGACTGATTTGATTTGCCCATCAAGGCGGATTGTAAAGGCGGAACCATCGTGAGTAAATACACAGCCTTCATTGTCACTGCTGTAAAAGTCATCAAGAGTATCAAACAATGTGAACTTTTCCTGATAAGGTGCTCCCACATAAGGACAGAAGGTCTTACAATTACCACATTCATTACACAATCTATCCACATGAATTACCTGTGGAACAGGATTACCGGGCACCTTTATCTCCACATTGGCGCGATTCGGACATACATCTACGCAATTCTCGCACAATTTAGCGCAATCAAGACATCTTCCAAAATCATTTCTGTAATGAGGCTCACGAAGTATTCCCTTCTTGCTGTATAATCCACTGAGCCTGTTATCAGAAGCATTCCTTGAATCAATTCTTTTGCCGGAATTGAAGTCCTCAGACTTCTTATAAATCACAAGATCCTCAAATTCCTTAAGAATAGCATCCGATACCTTCCTTGCATCTGCAATGGCATCAACAACGCTTAAAGGACCTCTTCTGCCGTCTCCGGCAATAAATACGTTAGGAATATTGGTTTCAAGAGTATCTTCATTCACTACAGGAAGTCCCTTGTCATCAACTTCAATGTTATTAATCCTGTAAAAATCAGTATCAACGGCTTCACCTACAGCCGCAATTACGCAATCAGCCTTAATATGTACAATCTGACTTGTTTCTATGGGGATTCTTCTGCCCTCCGAATCCACATCACCCATTTTAGTAACATGGCACTTAAGGAAACCTTCGGAATACTCGTAGGGCATAAGCATATCCATAAACTGAACACCCTCAGACATAGCCAGTAACAGCTCATCTTCACTGGCAGGCATATATCTTCTGGTTCTTCTGTATACAATATACACATTCTCAACACCCTTGATTCTTCTTGCTGCTCTAGCAGTATCAAGAGCCGTATCCCCACAGCCAATAACTACAATATTATTTCCCACATTTGGCTTGCCCTTTGTTGCCTTATATTCTTTAAGAAACTCAAGCGCCGGAATAACCTCTATTCCCGGAATCTGTATATTCTTATATACAGGTGCACCCAATGTAAGAATGACTTTATCATAATCCTTTAATTCATCAATATTATTTATATGAGTATCAGGCTTAATATTTACACCCAGTTTTCCAAGAAAAGCAGCGTCCATATTAACGCGTTCACTGGGCATTCTAAATTCGGGAATCAGAAACTTTACAATTCCACCAGTTGTAGGCGTATCACAGTAGATTGTTACCTCATGTCCTGCTCTCGCAAGAAAATACGCAGCAGACATTCCTGCAGGACCGCCACCAACTACCGCCACCTTAAGCTTGTTTCCAACAGGTTCACAAGGAGTTAATTCCTTTAAAACATAATCGTATCCATTCTGTGCAGCTATAAGCTTAGCCTCCCTGATTTTAACAGGCTTATCATAAAAATTTCTGGTACAACTGCTCATACATTCATGAGTACATATTGTTCCCGTAACAAAAGGCAATGGATTCTTACTTATAATCACACGAAGCGCATCAGCATATCTTTCCTCATCAATAAGATTCAGATATGTTGTAATATCCTGTTCAATAGGGCATCCCTGCTTACAAGGAGATATAAAGCAATCAATCAACGGAATAGGCATCTTAGCACGTACCATTGTATTAGGCTTCATAGGCTTAATAAAATGAGAATTCTGCTTAACCTTTTCAGACATTCGCTTAATCATTCCTGTTCTGGTACAGTCAAAGTCAGCAAATCTCCAGTCATGGAAGGTATAAGCAAATTGCTTAAAGCGATTAAACCCACCCGGTTTAAGAATAGTAGTGCTCATTGTTATAGGCCACATTCCTGCCTCATACACATCCTCTACATTATTGGCGTCTACACCACCTGAAAAGGTCATTCTTAATTGACCGCCAAAGTCATCGCTAAGCTTAGCAGCCAATGCAGTTGCCAGTGGAAATATGGCGTTGCCGGACATGTATATTTGTTCTAAGGTATCATCATGTTCAACAACAGGCAATCCGCTTATAAGCTTAATTCCAAATATCAAATCTTCTTCTGCAGCAATCTTTTGCATATTCTCTATAATTGTCTGTGCATCAGAATACTGAAAATAAGAGTCAAAATGCTCCTTACCCAGCATAACGTCACTATACCCCATTGTATTGAGAGTTGAACGACAATAATCATACCCTAAAAGTGTTGCAGATAATTTAACATAGGTATGAAGCTTACGGTTTATAAGGCAATATCTTGCCATTTTCTCTACTTCTTCTCTACTGCAGACTATATGAGTCGCAATAGTTACAGAGCTACTGATATTAGGAGTAATATCCGCTAAATCATCCTCTGTAAAATTCCGAAATAAGCTTAAATTATTCCTTACATAGTCAACACAATCGTTATATATATCAGTTTTGGAGGCATCTTTCATATTATTTAGGAATCTGGTTATTTCAGGTGAAGAAATACTATCGTAATCGTACCCAATACACATATTGAATACAAAACCGTCACTACCGCCCATCTGAAATTCCTTAGACAGTACCTTAAGTGCAACCCATGCCTTCACATATTCCTCAAATGCCTGTTCTATACTAAGATTTTTAGCACCTTCAACATTGTATCCCTCATACTTTGCACGTATTCTAGGATTCTTCAAATCCTCATCTGTACTTAATGAAACCGTCTTTAATTCAAAAAAGCGGCAACCCGATGCATATGCAGCAATTATGCTCTGAGCAAATTGCGTATGCGGACCGGAAGCCGGGCCAAATGGTGTTTCTATTTTTTCATTAAAAATACTGAGAGTTTTCAGTGGATTAGCCTGATAAAAATCACGCACTCCAAATATAGAACCGGATTTTTTCTGTTCATTAACAATCCACCTCATCAATTGTGAAAAAGACAATGGGGTTAATCGGTCAATCATTTTAGCCTCCAAATTATTCTATTCTCTTACCTACTACCACAAGCCTTCCGTTTTCTACATGATAAGCACATACCGAAAGAGTAATAAATTCATCGCCGAACTCAGCCTTTACCTTTGTGTCATATAGCTGAAGCTTTTTAATATTCTTATAAAAATCATTAAATTCTTCTTCGTTGGTTGCCTCAAAGAACTTATAATACTTAAATTTATTAGTTTCCGTCTTCTTAAACACCTGAGAAAGAAATACTGCTATAATCTCATATTCTCTCTCTTCGTATAGAGAAGTAAACTTAATTATGGAATGTTTCTTCTCAAAATCCTGCTTTCTGAATTTATCAAGATCACCAAACATGGAACCATTCTTCATATTGTGACCATGTATTATAAGATTAGTACTGGGTGCAGTTCCATCCTGATAATTATTTGCCTTAGTACCTGTTCCCACAGTAGAGTCAGTATCCATTATAAGACATCCTGCACTATTGGAATTACCTTCAAAATCACGATTAAGATAATACTCTTCACATTCAGGAGTCTGCATAACAGGGTAGTCAATTACCATATCATCTATCTTAAGCCAACCAATTGTATCATTATTCTGATTATAGGTATCTGCCATAGCAGGAAGCATTCGCGCCACATCACCATCAAATAGCAAATCATCCTCATCAAGTGACACATCAAGAATATCATCACTTGAAGCTTCCATAGCGGCGCTCTGGTCTTCCTTAAGATTAGCTACCTCCTCCTTAATAGCTTCCGGCTCATAAAAAAGACCATAGGCAAGGATTGCGGCAAGGAATATAGCAACAATATATGTTGGTACAAAAACAAGTGGAGCAAGCTCAACTCGCTCCACCTTGAATGGTAAATTTAGTTTTACTACGCCTGATAGACGGCTTGTAGTACGACCCATAATTTCTATTAACTCTTCTTACTGATAATTAGATATTGTTTTTCTTAACTGACTTAAATACTACACAACCTGCAACTGATCCTGCTGCAATAAGAGCAAGGAGAACATATAACATTGTGTTACCTTCGCCTGTCTTAGGAACCTCGTCATACTCACCGTAATCTGTAGCTGACTCTAAAGCCTTCTCACCAAGAACTGCAGTATATGTCTTGTTCTCTGTTACAACAATATCTCTCTTACCTGTTGCAATAGTCTTGTCATCTTCCCAAGTTCCTGCGAAATCACTACCTGATGTAGGAACAGCCTCAATGGTAATTGTCTGTCCTGATAATCCATAGTATTTTGCTTCTGTAACACCTGTACCTGCAACCTTAATCTCATAAAGTGATGCAGTAGCATCTGCGTAAATGTTCTTGTTAATATTAGCTGAGCTATCACAAGGATAAAGTCTGAAGGTTACTGTACCTGACTTACTGAACTTACTCTTAAGATTATTAATAAGTGTTTCTACAGTTGAAGCATCAATTGTAAAGCTTGTACCGGATGTCTTAGCTGTTGATGTTGTTCCAAGTGATGTTCCATCAAAAAGAACCTCGAGCTTACCACCCTTAATTGAATCACATGCTGTGAAGTTGTTGCTGTCTGAACCACCGCTTGTTGTTCCTGTATTAACCTTCTCAGGAACTGTTACGATTAACTTTCTGTCTTCATACTTAATGGTAGGCTTGTCATAAACAGTAACTGTCATTGACTTAACTACATCTTCATCACCATAATCAGCAGCCTCTTCAAGGATTGCCTTAATAGTGAATGTACCTGTTCCTGAAGGTGTAAATGTAATTGACTTACCTGACTTGGTATCTACCTTATACTTATCTGAATCGCCTGTAACCTTCCAAACGATATCATCATTTTCGAATTCTCCATCCCCTGCCTTCTTAACTGAAGTAGAAAGTGAAAGAGGATATCCAACTGTGATGTAATTAGAACCTGAAATATCATTAAGCTGAGCATCTACATAATCATCATCGTCATCATCACCGCCTGAGCTCTGCTTTGAAATAACGATTGTAACATCAGTTGATGTAACGCTCTTACCTGTTGTATCTGTTGCTGTAAAACGAATCTTAACTGTACCGGCGCTTACTGCCTGGAATGTAACAAGACCATTCTGAAGAGCTGAGCTTGATGACTTTGACTTCAAGTAGCTTGATGAACCGCTAACAACCTTAAAAGAAATTGTTGAAGGATCAAGTGCTGAGCCTGCAGGTAAAACATCCCATGTTAAATCAAAGGTATCATTAACATAAATGCTAATTGAAGACTTGCCGTTAGCTAAAAGTGTAACACTCTCAACTGAAGGTGTTTCTGCTTCACATGTACCGGTAAAGGTTGTTGAAGCACTAACAGATACTTCTCTTGTTGCCTCTGTATTACCATCAGCCCATCTTACGAACTTGTAGCCTGTATTCGGTACAGCCTTAACGGTAACCTTATCACCGGAAAAAGCATAAGCCTTACTCTTATCATTAACAGTAAATGTACCGTTATTACCTGTTGCTGTTAACTTATAAATATCTTCAAATGCAGTTGAAGCTGAGAATGTGTTGTTATCTGTGTCTGTGACTGTAACAGTCAAACTCTTACCAAGCTGCTCACCTAAATCATTCTTCTCTACATAAGCCTTAACTGAATCTCTTGTAATATCTCCTGTTGTGTTGCTGGTGCTTTCTGTAGATACTGTATAATCTCCCAACTTAACCTCTACCGAATTGACACTGACCGAAGAAGTCCACTGATAATCTGTTCCGGATTTAACCAATGTAACCTCATCTGCTGCCATAGCTTCACTTGAGAAGCCAAGGACCCCAATTAATCCCATACATGCCCCGAGTAAGAATTTCTTACTTAACTTCATCTTTTTTTCCTCCTAATAAACTTACATCAAAAAAATAATCCTCTATCCGCTAAACCAGGCAGATCACCAACGCAGGCCCTCTTTCCATGCGTGGCATCGGCATGTTTACATTGAAACTAACTAACAGACATTTTAACTCATTTCTTTAATTGAAACAACATTCTTTTTTAATAAATTTTTAACAATTTTGTAATCACTCTGTATCAGTCAACAAAACAAGCCCATTTTTACGGGTTTTTTCGGCATTTATTTTTCACAATATATGGTGTGTTCGCATCAAAATAAGTACATTTTCTAGCATTGACCAGGGATGTCACACACAATCTTGTAATTTTTATAGTAATATTGCACAAATTTTCAATATACCTTGCGTTCATATACCGGGGCATATTTGAAAACAGAATTCTTCTCTAGTACATCGTTTTCTAAATAACTATACCATTTACGCAGAATGTTTTTGTGAGAGTGCAGTTCAAAAAACGTAGGCGTAGTGGTGCTACGCTGAGGCTTTTTGAATCTGTGCTATCGCGAAAACAGACAAGTAATATGGTGTGGTTAATTTAAAAACGATGTACTAG
>JAZQOI010000101.1:0-19039 GCA_045627745.1 Lachnospiraceae bacterium
ATACAATTTCCATGTACTGGCTTCGATTCCGCGAATTGGTACAATTGGAAAGAATCACATTCAGAGCAGATTTAGGTTATCTATAAATCTGCTCTATTTAACTGCTCTGAATCTGATACTTTCCTAGTAAATTATAACATAGAAGGAAAAAAATATTTGTATTATAAGATTAAAATAGAAATAAATTATAAGATTAAAATAGAAATAAATTATTGACAACAAATTGCTGGTATGATACATTATCTAGGCAAGCGCTGAAATAGGCGTTATTTTTTTGCTACCAAAGAAACTGCATATACGCGGAGGTGAATAGAATGCGTACAAGAATTACACTTGCTTGCACAGAATGCAAGAATCGTAACTACGATACTACTAAGGATAAGAAGACTCATCCTGACAGAATGGAAACAAAGAAGTATTGTAGATTCTGTAAGACACATACTTTACACAAAGAGACTAAATAATCTGACGTCTACATATTGTAAAGGAGAAGCTATGGGAGAAACAAGTAATAAAAAAGCAGAGGGCACAGCCGGTAAGGTTGGCGGCTGGTTTAAAGGACTCAAGGCTGAGTTCGCAAAGATAGTATGGCCTAACAAGGAAGAAACCACACGACAGACAATTGCTGTAGTTGCGATTTCTTTTGTCGTAGGTATTATTATTGCTATTCTTGATATGGGACTTCAGTATGGACTTGATTTTATAATTAATCTGTAAAGGAGAGACCGCTAATATGTCAGATACTAACAATACAGAAGCAGCTTGGTATGTTGTTCATACATATTCAGGATACGAGAATAAAGTTAAAGCCAATATTGAAAAAGCTATTGAGAACAGACATCTTGAGGAAGAAATACTTGAAGTTCGAGTTCCTATGCAGGATGTTACCGAAATGAAGAATGGTGTCAGAAAAACATCGGCTAAGAAAATGTTTCCTGGTTATGTTCTTATTAATATGATAATGAATGATGTTACCTGGTATGTTGTTAGAAATACCAGAGGTGTAACCGGATTCGTAGGACCGGGAAGTAAACCTGTTCCGCTTACAGAAGCTGAGATGAAGCCTCTTGGAATAAAGACAGAGAATGTGTTCGTTGATTTTGTTGAGGGCGACACAGTTGCAGTAGTTGCCGGCGTATGGAAGGATACAGTTGGTATTGTTCAGCGTATGGATATGAGCAAACAGACTGCAACAATCAATGTTGAATTATTTGGTCGTGAGACACCGGTTGAAATTAGTTTTGCAGAAATCAGCAAAACAAAGTAATTGTTTAGAGGTTCGTAGGATTTCCTATTTATATAGAAACATGTTATGTTTCCTATCGAACTGTGGGAGGGAAATTGTTCCCGCCACAACCACATTTTTTAGGAGGAATTTAAAATGGCAAAAAAGGTAGAAGGTTACATTAAGTTGCAGATTCCTGCCGGCAAGGCTACACCAGCTCCACCAGTTGGTCCTGCCCTTGGTCAGCACGGTGTAAACATCGTTGAGTTTACAAAGCAGTTTAATGCAAAGACCGCAGACAAGGGAGATGTTATTATCCCTGTAGTTATCACAGTTTATGCAGACAGAAGCTTTAGTTTCATCACTAAAACTCCACCTGCTGCAGTATTAATCAAGAAGGCTTGCAATATTAAGTCAGGTTCAGGTGTTCCTAACAAGACTAAGGTTGCTACTTTATCAAAGGCTAAGCTTCAGGAAATCGCTGAGATGAAGATGCCTGATCTTAATGCAGCATCATTGGAAGCAGCAATGAGTATGATCGCAGGAACCGCCAGATCAATGGGCGTTACTGTTGAAGAGTAGGAGGACATGAGATGAAACACGGTAAGAAATATAATGAAGCAGTAAAGCAGTATGATCGTGCAACTCAGTTCGATGCTGCAGAAGCTATTGCTATGGTTAAAAAGACAGCAACAGCTAAATTTGATGAAACAATCGAGTGCCATATTAGAACAGGATGTGATGGACGTCACGCTGATCAGCAGATTCGTGGTGCTGTTGTATTACCTAATGGTACAGGTCGTGTAACAAGAGTTCTTGTTTTCGCTAAAGGAGATAAGATTGCTGAGGCAGAAGCAGCCGGTGCTGATTTTGTAGGTGGCGATGAGCTTATTCCTAAGATCCAGAATGATGGATGGCTTGATTTTGACGTTGTTGTAGCAACTCCTGATATGATGGGTGTTGTAGGTCGTCTTGGTAAGGTTCTTGGTCCTAAAGGATTAATGCCTAACCCTAAGGCCGGTACAGTTACAATGGACGTTACAAAGGCTGTTAATGATATTAAAGCAGGTAAGATTGAATATCGTCTTGATAAGACAAATATCATTCATGTTCCTGTTGGTAAGGCTTCATTCAGCGAGGAGAAGCTTTCAGAGAACTTTAATGCACTTATGGATGCTATTGTTAAGGCTAAGCCAAGCACACTTAAGGGTCAGTACTTAAAGAGCATTGTTCTTTCTTCTACAATGGGACCTGGTGTTAAGGTTTCTACAGCTAAGTATTAATTATATTTGATTTTTAGTCCCCGATTTTTTTATCGGGGACTATTTTTTTGCACTGATTCTTGAAAGCATAGTTTATACATGTTAGTATTTTTATGTTACTTTGAAACATATAGGTATTAATTAATGAAAAAGATATTATTTTTATTTTGTTTGTTTACTTTAATAACAACTCTAGATGGCTGTTTTGTGGAAGATATTTCTAAAAATATAAATGATTTTTTTGAAGAATCGTCCTCAGATAGTTCTATATATAGTGGTGAGCTGCCGATGATAATTATACAATCACCGGATGATAAGAACGATGAAGGACTTTCTGATACAGATGAAACTGACAAAGATGTTACGGAATATATATATGATGTGGATAACAGGGTGTATTCCAAGGAAGCATATAATGAAGATGAAATATCCTTGGCTTTTATAGGTGATATTTGTTTTCATGATGATTTTTCTAATATGTCTACTCTTCGTTCTTCGGAAAATGGAATATATGACTGCATTAAACCTGAGGTTCTTGGGGCGTTGAAGTGTGTGGATATTTTTATGGCAAATAATGAGTTTCCCTATAGTAACAGAGGAACTCCTCTTGCCGACAAACAGTATACCTTCCGTTCAAAGCCGGAGAATGTTAATATTCTAGATGATATGGGCGTGGATATTGTATCTCTTGCAAATAATCATGCTTATGATTGGGGACCGGATGCACTTGTGGATTCCTTTGATATTCTTAATGAAGCTAAGGTGCCTTTTGTTGGTGCCGGTAAGAATATTGATGATGCAATGAAACCTGTATACTTTAAAATCAATAACAGGACGATAGCATATACCTCAGCTACTCAGATTGAACGTCTTGGTAATCCGGATACCAAGGAGGCTACCGAGGATTCACCGGGGGTACTTCGTACACTTAATCCTGGTAAATTTATTAAGGTTATTAGTGAAGCAAAAGCAAATAGTGATTTTGTTGTCGTATATGTTCATTGGGGGAGTGAAAGTACAGATTTGGTTGAGCAAAGTCAGAAGGATTTGGCATTACAATATGTTGAGGCCGGGGCTGATTTGATTATTGGAGATCATTCCCATTGTTTGCAAGGTCTTGACTATGTTAAAGGTGTACCGGTTATTTATAGTCTTGGTAATTTCTGGTTTAATTCTAAACGTGTAGATACCGGATATTTGACTGCTATTCTTGATAGGGACTGTAATATTAAACAGCTACGGTTTGTTCCCTGCGTGCAGGAGGGGTGTAGAACACGCCTGGCATCTGATTCTGACAGACAGCGTATTCTTAATTATTTGCAGGGAATATCCTTTTTTGCCAATATAGATGATTTCGGGGTTGTTACGGAAGCAACAGAAAATCACAATGTCCAAAATGGAAAGAATACTTTATCTTCTGATTAGCGGTCCGGGACCAGACCACTGACCGGGTAATCTTGAATTTTTAGGTGGTTATGATAAAATATAATGTGTATATAAATATTAATTAGTATGGAGTTTGTAAATGAGTGATTGTGGTGAAAGTAAGAAAAGCCAATCATCGGATAGACTTGCTACGTTATCGTTTGTCTTCGGAATTTTTTCTTTAGTTCTGTTTTGCTGTTGCCCGCTGGGGGGATTAGCGGCCGGTCTTGGTTTGATTTTTGGTATCCTTTCCAGAGGAAGGGGCAGTAGTTATGCTCCTAAGGCTAGAAATGGAGTTATAATGTCGGCGATTGGGCTTGGTATTTTTACTTTATTGACTGTAAGTGTAATTACGTTTTCTTTATATTATTTTGTTCTTGGAGTTAATAGTAATGAGAATTTTACTGATGAACTAAGAGAACAGGCAGAAGAGTATTATGATAGCTATGGCATTGAAATGGATGAATCTCTTAATGAGGCTCTTGAATATGCCGATGAAATAGCTGACTGGATTAGAGAGAAAAATAATTAAATCTCTTTACCCTTACGAAAGGGGGCTTGATTATGATTGGTCAAGTTAATATTGCAAATGCATCCGGTTATGTGCAGGGATATCCCGGGACACAAGGAAGCATGCCGACAGATGAAGAAAAGTCCGTTGTGAATCCCGGCGAATCTACCGTCGCTAAGCCGGGTAAGACCTCATCACCGGCAGAGTGTCAGACTTGTAAAAATCGTAAATACCAGGACGGTTCTAATGAAATGGTTTCCTTCAAAGCGGCAGCGCATATATCTCCTACGGCATCAGCATCTGCTGTTATGTCACATGAACAGGAGCATGTTGCAAATGCTTATGAGAAGGCTGCTCGTAATAATGGAACAGTATTGGCTGCTAATGTTAAGCTTCAAACTGCGGTGTGCCCTGAGTGCGGTAGAAGTTATGTAAGCGGAGGAACTACTTCAACAAGTATTAAGTATTCTAAAGAACCGGATCCGTACAAGGATTCCTTTAAGGACTTTAGAGATAAAATGCTTGGAGGTATGAATTTTAAAACGGAGGTCTGAGAAGACCCTGTGATTTTGAAGAATGAATTGAATGATTTTTCAAATTGGGCGATTAATTCGTCCAATTTTTATGATGAATAATGGGAGGATTTATGAAGGGAATTAATCTGACAAGATTAAAAGATGAATCTAGATATAAAATGCTTGGGAATTACGGGAGCTTAGTAAACGGAGTTTTGTTTATTAAGCTTTCCAATGTATTAATATCCGATGTTATATCATATATTTCTACAGTTGAGGATTGGATGATAAATCTAATTGTTTTTTTAGTTCAGATATTGCTTAATTGTCTTTTGATTGGTTATTATAAGATTTGTTTTAATATTATTGATGACAAAGAAGTTGCATTTGCTGATTTATTTACTGCTTTTAAAAGTGATACGAATAAGGCAATAATTATTTCAACAATTTTGTCATTTTTTGAAATGCTTCCTACTTTTGCTGTCAGTTGTTTTAATATTGTTTATGCTAATAGATTGGACACGGTTGATTTAGTATTAGTAAATGTGGCAGTTTACGCTGTGGGACTTGTTGTGTTGTTGTTTTTCTATACATATTTTGTTTTGAGTATTCCTATTTTTTTATCGCATCAAGAGCTTACGGCGGTTGAAACGATAAAGGAAAGTGTTAGTATTGTGAATCAGAATTTTTTTGATTTTTTCAAACTTATTTTTAGCTTTGCCGGATATTATATATTGGGATTTGTGACTTTTCAAATATCAGAGCTGTTTACTGCACCATATATGTATATGACGCAGATATATTTCTACAAGGAAACGAAGGGAGAAAATAATGGATATTATTTTGAAGCTTAAGGATGAATTGCAGGTTGAAAAATGGCAGGTGGAAGCTGCTGTTAAGCTTATTGATGAGGGAAATACTATTCCTTTTATTTCCAGATATCGTAAAGAAGTAACCGGTTCCTTAAATGATGAAGTTTTGCGTAACCTTAATGAAAGACTGACGTATCTTAGAAATCTTGAGGACAAGAAAAATCAGGTTATTAGCAGTATAGAAGAACAGGGTAAAATGACAGATGAGCTTAGAGAACAGATTCTTGCTGCTGAAACCCTTGTGGTTGTTGAAGATATTTACAGACCATATAGACCAAAGCGTAGAACCAGAGCAACAATTGCAAAGGAAAAAGGACTTGAACCCTTGGCAGAGATTATTTTGGCTCAGACGACTGATAAAGCTGTTGAAGAAATTGCAATGGAATACATTAGCGAAGAAAAGGAAGTGCTGACAATTGCAGATGCTATTGGAGGTGCGCTTGATATAATTGCTGAACAGATTTCTGATGAAGCTGATTATCGTATGTATATCAGACAGGCATCCATTGAAGAAGGTAAAATCATATCCACCGCCAAGAATGAGAAGCAGGAATCAGTTTACGAAATGTATTACAATTTTGAAGAGGCTGTTAGTAAAATTGCGGGTCACAGGGTGCTTGCGCTTAATCGTGGAGAAAATGAAAAAATTCTTACAATAAAGCTTGCTGCTCCTGTTGAAAGGATTATCACGTATTTAGAGAAAAAAGTAATTATTTCAGATAATCAATATACGACACCTTTGCTTAAAACTGCAATTCAGGATAGCTATGATAGACTAATTTCTCCTGCTATTGAGAGAGAAATAAGAAACGAGCTTACAGAAAAGGCAGAAGAGGGGGCTATTAGCGTATTTGGCAAAAATCTTGAACAGTTGCTTATGCAGCCACCAATTGCAGGACAGGTTGTATTGGGCTGGGATCCGGCCTTTAGAACAGGCTGTAAGCTAGCCGTTGTTGATGCTACAGGTAAGGTGCTTGATACAAAGGTGATTTTTCCTACTGCACCACAGTTTAAGGTTGAAGAGGCAAAAGCTGAGGTTAAGAAGTTAATTAAAAAATACGGTGTTACACTTATTTCTGTTGGTAATGGTACTGCGTCCCGCGAATCGGAGATGGTAATTGTTGACTTGATTAAAGAGCTGGATTCAAAGGTTATGTATGTTATTACCAATGAAGCCGGTGCATCTGTTTATTCTGCAAGTAAGCTTGCCACTGAGGAGTTTCCTAATTTTGATGTTGGTCAGCGTTCAGCAGCATCTATTGCAAGAAGAGTTCAGGATCCGTTGGCTGAGCTTGTTAAAATCGATCCTAAATCAATTGGTGTTGGACAGTATCAGCATGACATGAATCAGAAGAAGCTTTCTGATGCGTTGAATGGTGTTGTGGAGGACAGCGTTAATAAGGTAGGTGTTGATTTGAATACCGCCTCTGCCTCCTTACTTGAGTATATTTCCGGTATAAGCAAAGTCATAGCAAAGAATATTGTTGAATACAGAGAACAGAATGGACGATTTACCAACCGTGCTCAATTGCTAAAGGTAGCTAAGCTGGGACCTAAAGCCTATGAACAGTGTGCCGGTTTTATGCGTATAAGCGATGGAGATAATCCGCTTGATGCAACAAGTGTACATCCTGAGTCCTATGAGGCTGCTATGAAGCTTCTTGATAGATTGGGATTAACAATGGATGATGTTAGACGTGTCCAGGCTGAAGCTGCCAAGAACAAGGGTAAGGCAAAAAACACAGCAGCAAAGAAGGACAAGCCTAAAAAGGTTGTGGTTCGTAATCAGAACACTGCCATGGGACAGGCCTTAGCTATGGCACTTGGTTCAGTTGAACTGACTAATGATAATGATAAGTCAAAGGATGAGACACCTAACGTTATTGGGGTAGGCACGCTTGAAAAGAAAATAAAGGATAAGAAAAAGCTTGCAGACGAGTTGGGAATTGGTGAAATAACGCTTATGGATATAGTTAAGGAATTAGAAAAACCTGCCCGTGATCCGAGAGATGATATGCCTAAGCCTATTCTTAGGTCGGATGTTTTGGAAATGAAAGATTTGACTCCGGGAATGCTTCTTAAGGGAACTGTCCGTAATGTTATAGATTTTGGTGCATTTATTGATATTGGTGTTCATCAGGATGGACTTGTTCATATTTCAGAAATGACCAATAAATTTATTAAACATCCTCTTGAAGTGGTTTCGGTAGGCGATATTGTTGAAGTTAAGGTAATGAGTGTTGATTTACAGAAGAAACGTATTGCACTTACAATGAAATTATAATGGCTTTTGATTTATAAAGCTAAGAATGAACCTCGCAGTCTGGGTAAAATACGCAGCTTGCGAGGATTTATTTTTCAAGTAAACGGATGTAGTAAATTTCACGAATATATCTGTATAAAAATATGTGAAATTTAGAGTGTTTTTTGATAAATTTACCCATATTATTCCGATATGTATCATGATAAAATACCTGTTGTGTTGCTTCTTGCGATTTTTGATTGGCAAACTGTCACAAAGTCGGCGAAACGCAACAACGAAAAGAATCTATATAATAGGAGAATGATAGGGTATGAAAAAGAAAAAACTAATTAGGTCGGCAGCAGCAATGCTCACAGCCGCAACAATGCTTTTGGGTAATACAACAGAAGCAATGGCATGTACTCCAAATGGTTTCAATTGCTGGAATCCCTGGGGGAGTATTAATTGTAATCAGAATGATGAGATATCGGATATAAATTGCTCTGAGGAAGTAACCGATGTCGAAAACAGTGATGTCGATGAAGAAGATGTTCTCGATATTGTAGAGAATAACGATCCTCAAGAAGATGATGTAGAAGATAACGATGCAGAGGAAATCTCTACAGAGGATAATGATGCAGAGGATATTTCTACAGAAGATACCGTTGCAGATGATAGTAACGAGGAAGATATTCTTGACGAGGTTGAAGATGTTACAAATACAGATGATGAATATTCCGATGATGAAAATGCGGAAGAAGATGTATATGTAAATACTTTTGTTGAGGATGGTGGAAAGTATTCCATAGGATATATTCTTAACAATTATAATTTGTTTGTAAGAAATGAGATTCTTGATACAAATCATACTTTAGGACCTATAGCATGTGGTGGTGACGCGAACCTTTCATGGTGGGGTATGAGAGGCGTTAAATTCGATGCGAATAGCTTTATCAAGGGTGATTTCACACATACTCATTGGCTTGAATCAGTAGGTGGAGGGGATCTTTACCTTGGAACAGTAAACAAAGGCAAATATGAGTGGAAAACTACCAACTATGATGACGATGAAAATGGCGGTTGCTTTATAAATAAGGAAACCGGATACGGTGTTCACAATACAAAAAATATTTTTTACTCAGATAACTATATTGATTTTGATCAGGCTTTCGACGAAATCATCAGTGAAGTAAACGGACTTGATATTGATTATGTTATTGATGAAAATATTGAATCAGATGCTTATTTCTTTGATTATAGTAAAGGTGTTACCGTGTTAAATATCAGATCGGGTAATACTTTCAGTATTGATTCATTAGATGGAATTGATAATATTAATATTTTTGGTGATGATATTCAGTCTGCTGTTGATACAATTCTTTTGGTAGATAGTTCTGCTGAAATCTCTTTGTTCCCGGATGTAAAGGTTAATGGAACAATTCAGGAATCTTCTGAGTACGGAATGAACTCAAGTATTGTATTTGCGCTTCCTAATACAACTGCAATTACTATGCGTTCTTCACATGCTCATTTTGGTCACATAATTGCACCTTGTGCATTCGTTAAGTTCCCCGGTGGTGGTGATTACAACGGTTGTGTGATTTGTAATAAGCTGGATGTTGAGAGACATGAAGGTCATATGTGGCCATATAACGGAAAGAAGTTTGAAGGAGCGGCTACAGGATTTAAGGTAACAAAGACTGTTAACGGAGAAACTCCTACAACTGACGAGATATTTGATTTTACACTTGAGGAAGCAAAGGACGGTAAATGGGTTCCTGTTCAGACCATTCAGAATAAGGGATCGGAAGCAGCATTTGATACTATCGGATATTGCTTAACAGATGATGGAGATCATTTTTACAAAGTCAGTGAAACAAAGATTGTTCCCGGATATGTTAATGATTCATCTGCATATGTTGTAAAGGTTAATATTGAAAACATAGAGAAGAGCTATTGCATTAACCAGAATAAGACAGAGAGCTACTATAAAGTAGATGCTAAGCTTTCTGCAAGTGATGTTGTTGCTGCTTGTACAGATGATAGACTTGTAGCGTCAATCAGCTTTGACAACAAAAAAGAAGAAGTTAAGTTAGGTTCAATTAAGCTTTCAAAGAAATTATGTGTTAATAATTGCTCAAAGCAGAGCTTTAATTTTGTAGTTAAGAATGGAAACGGCGAATTCTATAATGAAGCTGCTAAGGCTTTTGTTGAAGAATACAGTACAGTATCAGTTAGCGTTGGCTGTGAAAAGGTATTAAAGGATATTCCTTATGGCGAATATACTGTTGAAGAAGTTGAAACAAAGGACGCTTACGGAAATTCTTATGAAGTAGTATACAATGTAAATGGAAATACACAGGTTGTTAAGATTGGCGCAGCTAACAGAAGCGTTGATGTTACAGTTGACGGATGTGAAAGTGTAAAGGTTACAAATAAGCTTTACGGACAAATCAAGGTTACAAAGAAGTATGTAGATAAAAACTGTGTTGATATTAACGATGGTTCAGTATTTTATGTTGTGCTTACATCAACTTCAGGTTTCTGTTGCTTTAAGACAACAACTTATTATGATTTGAACGGTAAGGAATATAGCTGTAAGAAAGTAATTCCTATTAAAGCAGGAGATACAGTAACCTTTAGCAATCTTGCACTTGGAAGATATTATACTGTTACGGAAACCGATAAGTGTGGTAATGTTCAGTGTTCAACAGCTGATTTTGATGTTGTTAAGGGATGCGAGACAGTTTTCATCTCAGATGCTTGCGCTAAGGATATGTGTAAGAATGTAACCATTAAGAATGTTAGTAAGAAGGTTGATGGAAAGATTACTGTATGTAAGAAGGATTACAACTGTAAGAACCTTATTGATGGTGCTAAATTTGTTCTTAAAAATGCAGATAACTGTTCAGTGATTAATGTAACAGGTACAGCCGGCTCATATACATATTCAAAGACTGCTACATGTGTTAAAGAACTTGAAACAAAGGGCGGTGTATTCAGTGTAGATGGTCTTCCTTGTGGAAATTATAAGATTCAGGAGGTATCTGCTCCTAATGGATATGAGATATGTTCAAGCTATATTTTATTCTCTGTTACAAAGTCAGGTATTGTAAATAAGACTTCGTGCTGTTGCAATTCAATGATTGAGTCCTCAATCAAATGTGGTGCTTTTGAAGGAACATTTACAATGTATAATAAGAAGAAAGCTACATGTTGCAATCCATGTAAACCATGTTACACACCATGCTATATTCCATGTTGCACACCGTGTTATATACCATGCTACACTCCATGCTATTTTTCTTGTTGGACTCCTTGCATGATGTTTTAGGCTGTAATGGTAGATTATGTTAATTACTGTGGAACAGGAAGATTTAGAGAACGTATTTTGGAACGCTGATAAGAAACGTATTGCGCTTACAATGAAATTATGTTAAATTAATGACTGTTCAATGGTAGGTCATATGTTCGTTGCATTGACCGTTATATCGGAATCTTCGGGGTAGGGTGTAATTCCCAACCGGTGGTGAAGGCTTTTTGCACGAGTCCACGAGCGATGCTATGCATGGCAGATATGGTTAGCAGTATGAATCCATAACCGACAGTACAGTCTGGATGAGAGAAGATTAGTTGAAATAATGTGTAGTTAATACTGTTATGACAGGTTTTGACTAACTGTAATTTGTGCCCCCGATTTTCGGGGGCATTTTTTCTTGAATCTGATGAAGTTATGTAACCTGATTTTCCGTTGGATAAATGAAATACTGATTATTTATGAAGAACAAAGGAGATTGTTGTATGAACGGATTATTTGAAACACTGAAACAGAATTTTTCTTTTATCATGGTGTGTTTGATTGTGGTGATTGCGTTTATTCTAATTGCAAGAATATTTGAACGGTTAGTCGGAATTAATAATAATGCACGGAACAAGACATATAGAATTGCATTTATTGGTATGTTTTCAGCAATATCCGGTGTGCTTATGTGTCTGGAGATTCCGGCAGTTGCAACGATGTTTATTGCACCATCCTTTTATAGATTTGATTTCTCGGAAATTCCTGTGTTGATATGCGCTTTTGCTTATGGACCTATGGCCGGGGTGATTACTGAATTTATAAAAATACTAATTAAATTAATACTTAAGTCAACAAGCTCTGCTTTTGTAGGCGAACTGGCTAATTTTATTATTGGTTGTTCTATGATTTTGCCGGCTTCCTTGATTTATCATATTAAGAAAACAAGAACGACTGCACTTGTGGGAATGGGGATTGGTACATTAGCTATGACTGTTATTGGTGCTGCATTTAATGGATTATATTTATTACCTGCATTCGCTGCTATGTATGGAATGCCTCTGGATGCCATAGTAGGAATGGGCAAGGAGATTCATTCTTCCATTGACAGTGTCCTTTCTTTTGCGATTCTTATTGTTGCTCCTTTTAATTTGTTGAAGGGAATTATTATTTCGACAATAACCTTTGTTCTGTATAAGCGCGTTAGTATTCTTATTCATGGCGTAGAGAAAAATGGTCTTGCCAGGGTCAAGTAGATAATCTTTTTTTACGGAATAAGCACAGTGTTCCGAGGCAAGATTTTTAATGGGAATTATTAACATGAAATGGTTTTTGTGATATACTAAATTAGTATGGCTATGCTTGGGACGTGATTGATCTTTGGCTCCATACGTAATAAGAGTATTGAACGGAGAGAGGAATCTATGTCTATAAAAATAGATGTTAAATTGACTGCATGGGATATGTATGAATATATGATGTATCATACCTACAGAAATACAATGCAGGGATTATTTGGAATTATTTTTGGATGTATTCTCATAGGCGCTTTTTTTGCTACATTTAAGTGGCTGTATCTTATAGCAGGTGTGCTACTTGTTGGATATATTCCGGTTGCTTTATATTTTTCTGCCAAGAAACAGATTATATCCACAGATGTTTTTAAAGAAACCATGCATTATACCATGAATGATGAGGGAGTGTCTATTGATGTTCTTGAACAACATGATGAGAAAACATGGGATGCTGTAACTAAGGTTGTTTCAACAAGAGGCTTATTGATAATTTATACCAACCGTGTTACTGCAAGTCTTTTTCCAAAGTCAGCAATTGGAAATGATTATGAAAAAGTCATTGAACTTATAAAAAACCATGTTGAAAAGTCTAAAATTAAAGTTAAGTAGGTTTTTTTATGATATTTGAGAGCTTAAGTGCAAAGGATACTTACAATTATGCATATAACCTTGGAAAACAAGCCAAGGCAGGTGATATATATACATTAGTTGGTGATTTGGGTGTAGGCAAGACTGTTTTTTCTCAGGGCTTTGCGGCAGGGCTTGGTATTACGGATAATGTTAATAGCCCTACATTTACAATTCTTCAGATTTATGATGAGGGAAGGTTACCATTGTATCATTTTGATGTGTATAGAATTGGTGATCCGGAAGAAATGGATGAAATAGGTTATGAGGAATACTTCTTTTCTGATGGCGTCAGTCTTATTGAATGGGCTAATCTTATTGAAGATATTATTCCTGATAATGCAAAATGTGTGACCATCGAAAAGGATTTATCAAAGGGACTTGATTATAGAAGAATAATTATTAATGAGATATAGGAAGAATAGAATTTATGAAAATACTGGCTATTGACAGCTCAGGTCTTGTTGCCTCTGTTGCCGTTATTGAAGATAATAGGATGCTTGCCGAGTATTCAATTAATTATAAAAAAACTCATTCCCAAACGTTGGTTCCAATGCTTGATGAGATAAAGAAAATGATTGATTTGGAACTTAATTCTCTTGATGCCATTGCGGTAGCAAAGGGACCGGGCTCATTTACCGGTTTGAGAATCGGGTCTGCAACAGCAAAGGGACTTGGACTTGCTCTTAATATTCCGATAATTCCTGTTCCGACTGTAGATGCATTAAGCTTTAATGTATGGGGATTCTCAGGATATATATGTCCCCTTATGGATGCCAGAAGGAATCAGGTATATACGGGAATATATCATTTTGAAAATGGTGTACACTGTGTTGATGTGGAGCAGTGTGCTATTTCTATTGATGAATTGATTTTTAAAATTAATAAGTTGGATAAAAGCGTGATTTTTCTTGGAGATGGTGTTGATGTATATGCTGATGTCATTGCATCAAAGGTAGCTGTTGGGTATCAGTTTGCTCCGGCGCATTTGTCGGTTCAGCATGCCGGATCGTTGGGCACTCTTGCAAAAGAATTATTTGAACGGGGAGTTGTTGAAAACGCAGCGGAACACCAGCCGGATTATCTTAGATTGTCTCAAGCAGAGCGTGAACGTTTGGAGAAGATGAAATGCTAGAAATAAGGCATATTAGAAGCGAGGATGTTTCACAGATTGCCTTTATAGAACAATCAATATTCTCACAGCCTTGGCTTGAAAAGGATTTTTTGGATTTGGTTGATAAGGATGATCGTGGCTATATAGTTCTTGAGTATAATAGTCAGGTTATCGGTGGCTGTGCATATAGAAACATTTTGGGAGATGTGGAAATAACCAATGTAGAAATATTGAAGGAATATAGGGGAAAAGGTTATTCTAAGCTTCTGCTTGAAAAGGTGCTTAGCACCGGACGAGAAATTGGTGGTACACAATTCACCCTCGAGGTTAGAGAAAGTAATATTGCTGCAATTGCTTTGTATGAGAAAATGGGGTTTGTAACAGAAGGCGTTAGAAAAAATTTTTATGACTTTCCCAAAGAAAATGCGTTAATTATGTGGCTTAGATAAATTGGAGTATTAAATGTTAGATGTTTGTTTGTTAGGTACAGGTGGGATGATGCCATTGCCATATAGATGGTTGACTTCCCTCATGATGAGATATAATGGCAAGAGTATTCTTGTTGACTGTGGCGAGGGCACCCAGATTGCAATGAAGGAAAAGGGGTGGAGTCCTAAGCCTATAGATATAATTTGTTTTACTCATTATCATGCGGATCATATAAGCGGATTGCCCGGATTGCTGCTATCAATGGGGAATTCTGAGAGAACAGAGCCTCTGCTTATGATAGGCCCCAAGGGATTGAACAGAGTGGTCAATGCACTTAGGGTTATTGCTCCTGAGTTGCCTTTTGAAATTAAGTTTCGAGAGGTTACGGAGCCGGAAGAAGAAATTCAGCTTGATGATTTTAGAATTAAAGCATTTCGCGTAAATCATAATGTGACCTGTTACGGATATAGCTTTTTTGTTGACAGAGTAGGTAAATTTTCTGTGGAAAGGGCTAAAAAGGAAGATATTCCCATACAGTATTGGAGTAAGCTTCAAAAGGGTGAAATAATAGAAGAAAACGGTCGCGTATTTACACCTGATATGGTTCTTGGACCTGCCAGAAAAGGGATTAAACTTACATATTGCACAGATTCCAGACCGACGGAGATGATTGTTAATAATGCCGGTGAATCAGATTTGTTTATTTGTGAAGGAATGTATGGTGAGAAAGATATGGAAGCAAAGGCAAGAGAACATCGTCATATGACTTTTTATGAGGCTGCTACAATGGCCAGTCAGGCTAAAGTCAAGGAATTGTGGCTTACACACTATAGTCCTTCCCTTTCTTATCCTAAAGATTACGAGGGAGAGGTCAGGAAAATTTTTGAAAACACGCACGTTGCTAAAGATGGTCGCAGCGTGGAGCTTGATTTTGAGGACCATGAATAAATCTATAACAAAAAGAGATTGTAACCGGAATAGCCTTCTACTAAGTGGAAGGTAGGGGGGATAATATTTCGACATCTCGCAGGCAAATACGCTGAAGCATATTTGAAAATAGGAGCCTGAAATGGTTAAAAAGAAGAGCAAAGGAAGTGCTAAGAATATAATAGCGGTTTTATTGCTGGCAGCAGTTATTGTCAGTTCTTTTGCTATGCTTGCCAATAGAAATAAAAAGGTTGACGTAACACCTGAGAAGCTTACTGCTGTTCAAGAGGTTTTAGCAAGAAATCTCGATACCAATTATCCGGCAACTCCTAAGGAAGTACTTAAGTTTTACAGTGAGGTTACAAGATGCTTCTATTCTGAGGAATATTCAGAGGAAGAACTGGATAGAATGGCTAAGCTTTCAAGAACGATGCTTGATTCTGAGTTGTACGCTCAGCAAACAGAAGAGGACTATCTTAATGATTTGAAGATAGATATTGATTTGTTTCATTCCAAAAATATGACTATTTCCAGTTATTCCGTATCCAGTGCTGCTGATGTTGATTATTATCAATATGAGAATGCCGATTGGGCAAAGCTTAATTGTATATTTTCCATAAGGATTGGTACCAGAATTGAGTCAACTAACGAGGAATTTTTGCTTAGAAAGTCAGAAGACGGTCATTGGAAAATATTTGGTTGGCGAGTTGCTCAGGAAGAGGAAACATAAATGAAAGCGGACGCCCCGTCATCAAAGTGTTGTGTAGAAGGGGGGACAATCTTTTTTTGAGGAAGGGTCAACCCCTTTGGAGCTTAAGTCTTCGGCAAATAGCTAAGATGCGCAGGTGAATGTGTCGACTATAGCGCTAAGCGCATCACGTGATCATATATTCCGAGGTGGATTTGAAATATTGTGAGGTATTAAGGTGAACGAAAAAGATGTTTTAATATTGGGAATAGAGAGCTCTTGCGATGAGACAGCTGCTTCAGTGGTGAGAAATGGACGTGAAGTGCTGTCTAATATTATTTCATCACAGATTGAACTGCATACATTGTATGGTGGTGTCGTTCCGGAAATAGCTTCCAGAAAACATATTGAGAAAATCAATCAAGTGATTGAGGCAGCTCTCGATGAAGCAAAAGTCAAGCTTTCAGATATAGATGCAATTGCGGTAACCTATGGTCCCGGACTTGTAGGAGCATTGCTTGTAGGTGTTGCTGAAGCCAAGGCCATTAGCTTTGCAACAGGTATACCACTCGTGGGGGTTCATCATATAGAAGGTCATATTTCGGCTAATTATATTGAACATAAGGAATTAGAACCGCCATTTATGGCACTTGTGGTATCGGGAGGCCATACTCATCTTGTGAATGTGATTGATTATGGTAAATATGAAATCCTCGGAAGAACCAGAGATGATGCTGCCGGAGAAGCTTTTGACAAGGTTGCAAGATCTATTGGGTTAGGTTATCCCGGAGGCCCTAAAATAGATAAGGTTTCCAAAGAGGGAAATTGCAATGCTATTGATTTCCCAAGAGCCAAGGTCTCTGATGGAGAATATGATTTTAGTTTCAGCGGATTGAAATCAGCAGTTCTTAATTATCTTAATCAGATGCAAATGAAAAATGAAGAGATATCTGTACCTGATGTTGCGGCATCCTTCCAAAAGGCAGTTACAGATGTTTTGGTTGATAATTCAATGGCTGCAATTGATAAACATAAATGTACCAGGTTTGCTATGGCGGGAGGCGTGGCTTCTAATTCTGCATTAAGGGAAGCAATGAGTGAGGCCTGTATGAAAAAAGGAATTGAATTATTCTATCCATCACCTGTTTTTTGTACGGATAATGCTGCAATGATTGCTGTTGCTGGATATTATGAATTTATTAATGGAAATAGAAGTTATCTTGAATTGAATGCTATTCCTAATCTTAAGCTTGGGGAACGATAATAAATAATTATATTTGTTTACGGGTGTATCACTGCGTATTTTATGACTGGAGGTAGAAAAATGCCTGGTTTGTTTTTGAATCAAAAAAGGAAAAACGTTGCTATTGTACTTGCTGCAGGTCAAGGGAGTCGTATGAACTCAGATGTAGCAAAGCAGTATATTGAATTAAAAGGTAAACCTGTTCTGTACTACAGTCTGAAAAGATTTGAGGAAAGTTTTATTAATGAAATAATCCTTGTAGTGCCGGAAAATGATATTGATTATGTAAAGGAAAATATAGTTGAAAAATATTCAATAAAAAAAGTTAGCAGAATCATTGCTGGGGGAAAAGAACGTTATCATTCGGTATATGAGGGGTTAAAGGCAATCGACTATGCTGATTTTGTATTTATTCATGATGGAGCAAGACCACTTATTAAAACAAAAACGATAGAAACAGCTTATGCAGTGGCTATTTCCAATAAAAGTGCGGTTGTTGCAGTTCCTGTTAAGGATACAGTTAAAAAAGTAAATTTTACCGGTATTATTTCAGAAACACTTGAAAGAGAAAAACTATGGGCAATGCAAACTCCTCAGGTATTTGAATTTACGTCAATCAAAAATGCTTATGAAAAAGCGATATCAGAGGAGAGTGGTTTTAAAGAAAGAAAAATCAAGCTTACTGATGACGCTATGGTTATGGAACAATTTGGCGGCATGAGTGTTCATATTAGCCAGGGAGACTATACAAATATAAAAATCACAACACAGGAAGACTTATTATTAGCAGAATTTTATATGAATAATGGTTCAAATGAATCTTGATAAATCCAGTAAAATAGCCAATTGTACGTTGGTCTGATAAAACATAAAAAGGATAAAACAAAAAAAAATCATAAAATAGAAAAAAAGATGTTGACACATAAGAATGTTTTTGCTAGAATAACATTTGCGCTGACAAGAGCGCAGTTGATAAAAAGCAATGGAGAGGTATCGAAGTGGTCATAACGAGGCGGTCTTGAAAACCGTTTGCCTTCACGGGCACATGGGTTCGAATCCCATCCTCTCCGCTTACGAATTGAATATTCGTACTGTATTGTTCAGTCAGTTTGGAGAAGTACCCAAGCGGCTGAAGGGGCTCCCCTGGAAAGGGAGTAGGTCGTTAATAGCGGCGCGAGGGTTCAAATCCCTCCTTCTCCGTTTGATTTTCTTTGATTGAACAAGTAGAACCTTGAAAATTTAATAGTATAAACCAACCCTGAAAAATTTCTTACAGTATATTTTTCGGAACAAAACCTAAACAGTAGATTAGGATGGAATAAGCTAGAAAGTTTATTCTGAAAGGATAAAACTTAATTTGAGAGTT
>JAZQOI010000102.1:0-29916 GCA_045627745.1 Lachnospiraceae bacterium
CATGTTGCCGTTATCATCGGACACAACACCAATCTTATTAATGGTTCCAATGCCTTCTTTATTTGTGCCAAATGCTGATACATATCCTTGCTGTTCACAAATCTTTCGACACATATTAACGGAATTTTCAACCTCATGCATCTTCTTAGCTGCATAATCCTCGTCATTGGCCATCTTTTCAATCTCAGCACTTGATAAAATAACCGAAAATTCTTTACTTCCGCTCTTAGAAAGAGCCCTAATCTCATCACTTCCATTTCCAATCATGAAATCAAAATCACCATACTTGGAACGAAGATTCTTAAGAAAATCCTGAGCCTTCTTCGAAAGTTTCTCTTCATTATTTGTACTAATACTATTTGTGCTAGTACCGCTGGATTTTACTGCTGAATCACTTTCCTTAATAAATCCATTTTTTACGGCATTAACCCATTTATTTAAAAACTGAATTCCTCCTGGATTAACTTCTCCACCAGGTGCTATTGCAATAGAATTATAAGTTTTATATGCTTCCGGATCATATTTTTTCATTAGATTTGCAATATCTTCTGTCATATATGATGTTCCTTTAGCATTTCTTAAATCAGCTAGTGTATCAACTCTGGCAACATCACTTCTGCTTTTATCGTCGGAAATATCATATTTCTTCCAAAGCTTGTTATCATATAAATTTTCAATAATATTGCCTTTCTTTACATCACTAACCCACTTATCCAGAAATTTTATTTGCTCTTTACTGTAAGCTCCATCCTGTGTCTTACCGATTTTGCTAAAAGTCGCATAACTGTCGGAATCATATTTTTTCATGAGGCTTTCAATATCTTCGGTTTTCATCAATTTGTCTCCAGATGCTCTCAAATCAGCAAGTGTATCCAATTTTGCAAACCCGCCCTTTTTCTCAACCTCAGAAATATCATGCTTAACTAAATCATAAAAACTAGGATCATAAGAACCTACACCATAATTTGTACTAATACTCATAATTTCGCCCTCCTTGGCTATATTCTTTGTCCATTTAAATCCATTTATTGAACATACTGCTTATCGAACCCGATAAAGTGCCATTACTTCCATAAATGCTTGAACTCATAATGGCATCTTTTGAGATTTCACTTGCTTTATCGGCAATCTGTGAACCATAAGTCGATGTTCCCGAGAACAAAGACTTAATACTGCTTACATCTGCCTCTTTCAGCTTATCTTCGTCTACGCTCAGTTTTCCGTCAGCACCAACAGATACACCAATCTTGGATAAAGCCTTTGACATTGTACTTGTCATGCTGCTCATATAACGTACATCCTGGCCTATGTCCTTAGAACTAACCTTTGATGACTGTGATATTGTATCGTTATATTCATTTGCAAAAGACTTAACAGCACTGACAATTTTATCCATGTCATATTCGCCATTTGTCTGCTTCCAAAGTTCATCCTTGTTCAAGGCTTCAGCAGCTGACTTTAATCCGTCTGCTTCCTTCTTCATCTGAGCCAGTGGTGCATTATCAACAGCTTCTGCCTTCTTTGTTTTCGAAGTAGTTGAAGCAGCTTTATCATCTACCGAAGTCTTTTTCTGTTCAGCATAATACTGTTTTACCAGTTTTCCATAACTTCCATTCTTTATGGATGCATAGTCACTGAAATTGAATGAACTGAATGAATTCCCCGAGCCAAGATTACTGAATAAAGATGAGATATCAAAATTGAATCCTCTCATTTATTCCACCCCCTGAGTCTCCGTGGTGTTCTTTGATGCATAATAGTCATCAAACAATTTATTTGCTGCTTTCATGGTATCCTGGCAAATGCCGGGAAGTTCTCCGCCCCATGCTTTTGTTGCCTTCTTGAAGCCCTTTTCCATAGCAGTCTGCATCTCTTTCATCTTTTCAACATCATCACCTGCAAGTGCTGAAGCAAAGTCAAATAATCTCTGCGAAGTCTGCTTTACTCCCCAGTATCCATCTTCAGATACATCTTCTTTTGCCTGTGCGATATCGGCAGCACTTACATTCTTCAAATTCTCAGGTGAAAACAGATCAGAAAGCTTGGCTACTCCTGCCTGTCCGTTAAACATCTTCTGAACAAGACTTGTCAGCTGATTTTTTCTGTTTGCTTCATCTTGTTTGAGCTGCTGAACCAAAGCGGCTCTGTCTTCCTTACTCATCTTATTGATTGAGTAGGTTGCCTTCTTTTCAGGCTCCTTTGACTTTTCGTATACTACTCCGCTTTCTTCTGCCTTTTTGGTATCAGTCGTTTTGGCTTTATCTTCGGTTTTTGCTGCACCTTGATAGCCGGTATACGTACTGGATACGCTGGTTGAACTTGTTACATTCATTTCGCTCATTTTGCTACCTCCTTTTCTTCCGTGAAATGTTTTCGCAAATCCTTTTGCTTAGCGGGGTGCCCAGATTTGCTGAACACCCCAATTTATAAAACAATGTGTAGTACACACAGCGTTTTTATAATGATTTATCAACAGCCGCACCTTTGATATCATCTTCTATGAGTTTCATTTTATTCATCATATCCTTGATTTCCTGCTGTGCTGCTTCCATATCCGTAGAATTCTTTGACGCCTCGGATACACCTTCCAGTATTTCCTCTGTTACTTCTTCCTTTTCCTTGCGTTCTTCCTTGGTTTTTTCGATTCTGGCTTCGAGTTCTTCCTTTTCCTCGGCCTTTTCCTTTGCAGCTTCTTTCTTCTCTTCCGCTTCTTCATCGATATGCTCTTTAGCCTCATCTACAAGCATACCCATTATTTCCTCTGATGCAGCATCCATAATGGCATCAGCCTGTTTTTGAGCCTTCCCCATAGGATCACTTTTAAGTCTTTCCAGTTCCGTTGCACTGATGATTTGATTTTCAATCTTAATCTCATTTTCGGCCTCATATGCTGAAACCGCATAGGGTACTTCCCATTCTTTCATTTCTAAAGAACGTTGTTGATATTCGGTAAGACCGCCTTCCTTAATCTTAGCAATCTGCTCTGCTTCTTCCTTAGAAATTGATACTGAATTTCCGGGCATCTTTGCTTCAATCTCTTTCTCGAGGAGTTTAAGTTCCTTTTCCTCCTGACTGTCAGCATCAACCCTATATGTATCTCTTAAAGCGGCGCGATTATCCTCAATTTCCTTTATTGCCTTCTTCGCCTCACCTCTGTCAGCTTGCAAAGTTCGAATTCTATCCCTTCTTGCATTAAGGTCATCATCAATCTTGCATTCATTAGCAAACGCATCCCCAACAATTTTCATAGCTTTTTTCCTAGCTTCTTCCTTCTTGGCTGCTATCGGATCAAACTTAGCCTTTAATGCGCTTCCATCAATTGCTTTTCCGGGATTTCCTTTTGTATTAGCATTTTCACTATGTCGTGCATTCTGAATATCATTGCCCATAAAAATAGAATTGTTCTGAACCTTCATATCTTTTCCTCTCCCATGCGTCACAAACTGATATCGATTTTGCTGTTTTGGCTTCCAAGTGAAATCACAAAACTCCTGATTGAATCACTTATCTTTTCAAAACTTATGTCTGATTTTGCCGATTCATCTATATCAATCTCGGTTGTTTTTTCTCTTTTTGCACGTTCGGCTTTTTGTTCTGCCGATTCACCTATTTCTTCCGGAGTGTCTTCAACATTAATTACAGGATTCTCATCAATCTTACCATTCACTTCGAGAATAATGTCATTTTCTACGGTGCCTTCAACCACATCAGATATCGAATCCATAACCTCTTTCTGCATTTTGTCCTGTTCTTCTGATGCTTCCTCGATTCTCTCCTTTGAAAGTTCCTCGTCAGTTGGCATATCTCTATATTGATTTGATTTTACAAATTCTTGATGAGCTTCATTTACTAAGCATACTTCATTATTTAACTGATTCATGAGCTCAAGCTTTTTATCAAGCGGTATATATGGGTCATTCGAAATCTTCTTCGCCTCAGCTGCGAAATTGCCCATACGGTTCATTTTTACACGTTCAACTTCATCTTTGGTTTTACAATTCTTTAATTCATTCTCATAAGCTTTTTGTTCCGCCTGAGCTTCACGGTATTTTGCCAATGCCTCAGGATCATGCTCTTGAAGATACGATATCTCTTCCGACGTCAATTTGCCTCCGGATGCAAGTTTATTATATGTATCTGCATGGGAGTTGCTCTCCCGCTCTTTATCCATCTGCTCCTGGAACTGAGCAATGGTACGCTCCTCTGCCGTCATTTCCTTTTGAGGTTTATTAGCATTTATATCATTCTTCTTTTGTTGCCACTTTGTATCTAGCATCTGAAGTTTGACTGTATTCTTAATAGTACCCGAAATCATTGGGATACCTCCTAAATATATGTACTTCAAACTTATGATTTGGGAATTTCTATCAAGACGAGAAAAATATATATAGAAACAGATATAGTAAGACCACTATATCCAAATTCTCAATCCTTTGAGAAATATACCCGAAATCCATTTCGTTTGTAGTATTGTTCGCTATTCTAGCATTTCTATCATTTATATCGGAAAGTATCTATGAAAACTTTACCCCTTATATATGATTATGTCGTACTTTATCCTACTATATCCTACTTACCCATATATTATCTTACTTCTTGATAGAATTAGCAATATGAAAGGGGTTGATACTATGAGACCACTAAAAGAGAAAGTAAGCATCACTATCGACAGTGATATAGTTCAAAAAATAAAAGAGCTCTCTGAAATTGATGATCGTTCTTTCAGCCAATATATCAATATGGTACTAAAAGAACACCTGTCAAAAATAAAAAATATCAAGATTGGCAATTCTGATGACGTCCAGTAATCCAATACTGGTCGTCATTTTTATTATCCTCCGGTAATATTCTTTTGAAAAATATTACCATTTTATTACCACTTACCCAATTTTCTTCCATTTTGTAAGAAAAAAAGGCTCCCGAGGAAATCCTCGAAAGCCTTGATTTTACTGTATTTCTACTTAATTATTCAATAATTGTAGCAACACGGCCTGATCCAACTGTACGTCCACCTTCACGGATAGCGAATGTAAGACCCTGCTCACAAGCTACTGGATGGATAAGTTCGATAGTCATTTCTACGTTATCACCAGGCATACACATTTCTGTACCTGCAGGAAGTTCGCAAACACCTGTAACGTCTGTTGTTCTGAAGTAGAACTGAGGACGATAGTTATTGAAGAAAGGTGTATGACGTCCACCTTCATCCTTTGTTAATACGTAAACCTGAGCTGTAAATTTCTTATGACATGTAACTGAACCTGGCTTAGCAACAACCTGTCCACGCTCGATATCTGTTCTGTTGATACCACGAAGAAGAACACCGATGTTATCACCAGCCTGAGCCTCATCAAGAAGCTTACGGAACATTTCGATACCTGTAACAACTGACTTCTGAGTCTCTTCCTTAATACCGATGATTTCAACTTCATCAGACATATGAAGAACACCACGCTCTACTCTTCCTGTAGCAACTGTTCCACGACCTGTGATTGTGAATACGTCTTCGACAGGCATAAGGAAAGGCTTATCTGTATCACGTTCAGGATCAGGAATGTATGAATCAACTGTATCCATAAGTTCCATAATCTTATCGCCCCACTCACCGTTAGGATCTTCAAGAGCCTTAAGAGCTGAACCCTTAACGATAGGACAATCTGTGAAATCATATTCCTCAAGCTGCTCTGTGATTTCCATCTCAACGAGCTCAAGAAGCTCTGGATCGTCAACCATATCACACTTGTTCATAAATACAACGATGTAAGGAACACCAACCTGACGTGAAAGAAGGATATGCTCCTTTGTCTGAGCCATAACACCATCAGTAGCTGCAACAACGAGGATAGCACCATCCATCTGAGCTGCACCGGTAATCATGTTCTTAACGTAGTCAGCATGTCCAGGACAGTCAACGTGTGCATAATGTCTCTTCTCTGTTGAATACTCAACGTGAGCTGTTGAAATAGTGATACCACGCTCTCTTTCTTCTGGAGCCTTATCAATATTTTCGAAATCAACCTTCTCGTTTCCTGCAACTCTCTCTGCAAGAACCTTGGTGATTGCTGCTGTTAAAGTTGTTTTACCATGGTCAACGTGACCAATAGTACCGATATTACAATGGGTCTTACTTCTGTCAAATTTAGCTTTAGCCATTTCTAAAGTCCTCCTTAAAATAAATTCAATTAATTCTTACGTCCATTCGGCTATACCCAATAAGCCGCCTAGATAAGATTATATTTCATTCCCGTTATTTTTTCAAGGAATTTTTCTTTTGTAACAAAATATATTAAATATAATAACCAATTATGCTTTCTTGTTAGCAAGAACCTTTTCCTGAACTGACTTTGGTACAGGCTCGTACTTTTCAAAGAACATTGAGTAGTTACCACGTCCCTGTGTTCTTGAACGAAGGTCTGTTGCATAACCGAACATTTCTGAAAGTGGAACAAATCCTCTTACAATCTTGCCGTTACCAACATCATCCATACCCTCGATACGACCACGACGTGAGTTAATATCACCGATTACATCACCCATATACTCCTCAGGCATTGTAACCTCAACCTTCATGATAGGCTCAAGAAGAACCGGAGATGCCTTCTGCATTGCATCCTTAAATGCCATTGAACCGGCAATGTGGAATGCCATTTCAGAAGAGTCAACTTCATGGTATGAACCATCATATACAGTTGCATGAACACCTACAACAGGGAATCCGCCAAGGATACCTGTCTTGGTAGCTTCTTCAATACCCTCGCCAACAGCAGGAATGTATTCCTTAGGAATAGCACCACCAACGACTTCTGAATCAAACTTGAATAATTCTTCACCGTTAGCATCCATAGGCTCGAAACGAACCTTACAGTGACCATACTGACCACGACCACCTGACTGCTTAGCATATTTACTATCAACTTCAACGGACTTTGTAATAGCTTCCTTGTATGCAACCTGAGGTGCACCAACATTAGCCTCTACCTTAAATTCACGAAGAAGTCTGTCTACGATAATCTCAAGATGAAGTTCACCCATACCTGCGATAATTGTCTGACCTGTTTCCTGATCTGTATGAGCACGGAAAGTAGGATCTTCTTCTGCAAGCTTAGCAAGCGACTCACCAAGCTTACCCTGACCAGCCTTAGTCTTAGGCTCGATAGCAAGCTCGATAACGGGTTCAGGGAACTCCATAGTCTCTAAGATAACAGGATTCTGCTCATCACAGATTGTATCACCTGTTGTTGTAATCTTAAATCCAACTGCTGCTGCAATATCACCTGAATATACTTTGTCAAGCTCTGCTCTATGGTTAGCATGCATCTGAAGGATACGACCAACACGTTCCTTCTTATCCTTTGTTGCATTTAATACATATGAACCGGAGTTCATTGTACCGGAATATACTCTAAAGAATGCAAGCTTTCCTACGAAAGGATCAGTCATAATCTTGAATGCAAGAGCTGAGAAAGGCTCCTCATCTGATGAATGTCTCTCAATCTCGTTTCCTTCAAGGTCAACACCCTTAATTGCAGGGATATCAAGTGGTGAAGGCATATATTCAATAACTGCATCAAGAAGCTTCTGAACACCTTTGTTTCTGTAAGCTGTACCACAGCAAACAGGAACAGCAGTACACTCGCATGTACCCTTTCTCAAAGCTGCCTTAAGCTTATCTACAGTAACTGAATCAGGATCTTCTAAATATTCCATCATAAGATCATCATCAAGCTCTGCACACTTCTCTACCAATTCTTCATGGTAAACTTCTGCCTCGTCCTTCATATCTTCAGGAATATCAAGGATTGAAATGTCATCACCCTTATCATCATTATAGATGTAAGCTTTCATTTCAAACAAATCAATAATTCCTTTAAAATCATCTTCCTTACCAATAGGAAGCTGAAGAACAATGGCATTCTTTCCAAGTCTGTTACGAATCTGATCAACTGCTGAATAAAAATCAGCACCTAAAATGTCCATCTTGTTGATGAAAGCCATTCTGGGAACGTTATATGTATCAGCCTGACGCCATACATTTTCAGACTGTGGCTCAACACCACCCTTGGCACAAAATACACCTACCGCTCCATCCAAAACACGTAATGAACGCTCTACTTCAACAGTAAAGTCAACGTGTCCGGGAGTATCAATGATGTTGATACGATGCTCAAGAGCACCGGGAGCCGGCTTATTATCTTTCTGTAATGTCCAGTGACAGGTTGTAGCTGCAGAAGTAATAGTAATACCTCTCTCCTGCTCCTGCTCCATCCAGTCCATGGTTGCAGTACCATCATGAGTATCACCAATCTTGTAATTAACACCGGTGTAGTAAAGAATACGCTCTGTTGTCGTAGTCTTACCAGCATCAATATGAGCCATGATACCGATATTTCTGGTTCTCTCAAGTGGATATTCTCTTCCAGCCAATATCTTATCCTCCTATTAGAATCTGTAATGCGCAAAAGCTCTGTTTGCTTCTGCCATCTTGTGCATATCTTCTTTTCTCTTAACTGCTGCACCTGTATTGTTTGCAGCATCCATAATCTCACCGGCAAGTCTTTCTTCCATAGTCTTCTCGCCTCTCTTACGTGAGAACATTGTTAACCAACGAAGTGCAAGAGCCTGACGTCTCTCAGGTCTAACCTCGATAGGTACCTGATATGTAGCACCACCGATACGTCTTGCCTTAACCTCGAGCATAGGCATGATGTTGTTCATAGCCTCTTCAAATACCTCAAGTGCAGGCTTGCCGCTCTTCTCTTCTACTGAATTAAATGCACCGTAAACAATCTTCTGTGCAACACCCTTCTTGCCATCTAACATAATGTTATTTACAAGCTTGGTTACCACTTTGCTATTGTATACGGGATCTGCTAATACATCTCTTTTCTGAATATGTCCTTTACGTGGCACGTTTCTTCCCTCCTTAACCATATTTTTTAATAGATTAGATCCAAGGTACTCACATGTATTCCGCTAATGTGTTCGTGTCTTAATTGTTCCATTTATTAATAGTGAAACGAATTCCAACACTCTTACTTTAGTTTTGTTGTGGTACTTTACTTACCTTACTTTCCAGCCTTAGGTCTCTTAGCGCCGTATTTTGAACGAGCCTGCTTACGATTAGCAACACCTGCTGTATCCAAGGTACCTCTGATAACATGGTATCTTGTACCAGGTAAGTCCTTTACTCTACCACCACGAACAAGAACAACGCTATGCTCCTGTAAGTTATGTCCCTCACCTGGAATGTAGCTTGTTACTTCGATTCCGTTTGAAAGACGAACTCTGGCGATCTTTCTAAGAGCTGAGTTAGGCTTCTTAGGGGTAGCTGTCTTAACTGCTGTACAAACACCTCTCTTCTGTGGAGAAGCTGTCTCGATTGGCTTCTTGTGAAGAGAGTTAAATCCCTTACCAAGAGCAGGAGCTGTTGACTTCTTAACAGATGTCTGTCTTCCCTTTCTAACTAACTGGTTAAATGTTGGCATTCTTTTCACCTCCTATGCTATAATTATCAACAAAATTGCGCACAAAAAAACAACGTATTTTTGACACGCTCAATTATTATATACACATAATTTTCACAAGTCAAGGCATTTTCTATAAAACTTAATTCTAAATTTATGACCTAAATTTATGACCTAAATTTATGATCCTAATTTTATGATGTACATGCTCATCGTAGATAACAAAAAGGACCGCCTAAGCGATCCTCTTATCTATACGATATGTATACCCCTATACACTTTTCGTACTACTTGATACAACCTTGTTTTCCAGCTCATTCTCAAATCTTATGGTTCTGATTGGATGCAACGCACTGATAGATTCCATCTTGCAATCCAAATTCATTCCTATCGAATCAGCTAAAAAGCAAATTCTCTTTCTGTGTCCTATGAACCAGAAAAAATATAATGCTACTACGGCAACGGCAAAGCAACATGCCACAATTCTCAACACATTCTCACTATAATCAACCTTGCCACTGCTCAATGGCAGTTCATTATCTTCAATAACATCAAAACGGTAATCTTCAACTCGATCCTTGTAATTATCTCCGGTATTTATATTAAAATATCCTTTTTGATACTTAAAATTCCCTTCTGCATCTGCTCTATACGGAATCATACCGATTGAAGCAATCAAGAGAAGCGAGACCACAAGAAACACATATTTCGTAAAATTGCTTTTATTCTCCATTTTTCCTACCTCACATATAAAGACAATTCCAAGTTGCAAAATGGTTCACATATTTTTATATTTTTTGTTTTTATACTTTTTAATATTTTTTTTATTCTATATTAAGGGTATAATTAGTACATAGTATTTCTATATTTGTGATTATTAACTTTTCTAATATTTTTTGGCGTATTTATCCGTTAGATGCGCGTCGAACTCTTTTAATGCGATATATTCATCTGTGCTGTTAAAGTCAAGCAAGCTTGGCCCTTTTTGGACCGGTAAAATTAATTGGGTGATATCCGGAATAGCCACTTAGAATGTTTCTATTCCGAACTCATTACTCCATGGTGTTCTTAATATGAACCACCCTCGGATGTGCCCCATCGATTTATTGGCTATTTTAACCTGTCTGTATTTGATTGCTTCGTTTAAAAGAGATTCCTATATGACTGATATAAATAAACAGGAGGTTTTTATGCACCAGGATAAGCTTAGAAACTTTAAACTATTCAAGGTAATTCAACTAATACTTTTAATTTTGTTCGGATTAATGTTCTTCATATATATATGCTTTGATCCACAGCTTAAAAACAACGTATATTCCAATAGAAATCTTCTTACGATCTGCGTATTTCTATGGGCATTTATGCTATATTCTCTGGTATGTATCGTTGCTGATTTTTCACAGCTTGAGAAGCAGATAATAGAAAGTCATACCCTAAAGCAGACTGCCTATCTTGACCCACTTACCGGTCTTGCCAATCGTAATAGCTGCGATATGATTTTTGCCAAGTATTTATCCTATGATGATATTTCTGATTTTGGATGTATCCTTCTGTCACTGACAAATATAGAAGAAATCAATTCAGAAAGCGGCCGATTGCTTGGAGATAAATATCTTCGTGACTTTGCGGGTATTCTGGAGAGCTTCAATGATAAATACGGCTTTGTAGGAAGAAATAACGGCAATGAATTTCTTCTTATTATTGAGAAATGCGATGAGCTGCTTTTAGACAGCTTTAATAAAGAATTAACAGAAGCTCTTGAGAAATATAACGATAAGGTTATTTCTCCAAGACTTAATGTATCTGTTAATTATGTTCTTAATTCACAAGCCAAAATCAGTGGATTTCTTGAACTTATTTCAACCTTATATTCCCAAGTCAAGTGAGGATAACCAATGCCTGATTTTAACCATACCTATATCGGCAATCTGGTAATACAGGCTCAGGCGGGAAATAGCGAGGCCTTCGCGGAATTATATGCAACCACCTATAATCATGTATATAATTACTCCCGTCACTATCTACGAGATGATTTTCTGGCCCAGGATGCCGTGCAGGATACTTATATATCAGCCTTAAAGAATATAAAGAAGATAAATGACCCGACACTTTTTGTTGCCTGGCTCAATCAGATTTGTTTTCATGTATGCTTCGATATAAGTAAAAAGCAAAAAAATAATACCGATTCCTTCAGTAATGAGTTGTTAGAGCTTGTACTTGATGACAAACCCGAACACAACCCTGAGGATATCTATGAGAACAAAGAAGAATTAATTTCGGTTAAAAACGCAATAGAAGCACTTCCGTTTTTAGAAAAACAGGTTATTGTTATGCGCTACTACAACGAAATGAAGCTGGAAGATATCGCAGCAGCCATGTCCTGCAGTCGAAGCTCCGTCAAACGATATCTTAACAGCGGACGTGAAGCAATTGCCGATTTTCTTAGAAAGGGGGTGTAGACAGATGTTTGTACCAAAACGATATAATATGAAAAAAAGCGTGGCAAACGAAACTCTTCAGAATGTTTTCGCAGCCTGCAACAAGACTCCAAATTCCACTAATTTTGATTTATTGATTTTCAAAGGCATTGCCCAGACAACACTGGTCAGTACCTGTAAATGGATTGCTACCGGACTGATTTTTGTTACTCTCGTGGCGCCGGTTTCTCTGATTAATACTGATTTCAAGGTCGATACAGGTGGAATTGCATCAGATAAAATCTTAGTTAAAAATCACGAGCTATACAGTGATTGCTTTATTCTATACCTTCAAGGTGAGAACATAAAATACGACTCTATCTACGCCAAGGACAATGAGGGCAACGTGTTATTTCCTCAATCAACAGACACAACCAACCAGGTTGTTGTTTTTCCTTATAGCGACAAGAGCCTTACTATTTACATCCCTGATAGCGACGGTCATACGCTAACAGCACGCTTATCAGCCTATAACAGCGACGAAGTATATGTTCCGGAGCCTGAGAACAAGGAATGATATTTACAATGAATAACACATCAAAAGTCAGTCAATTAATAATTAGATTAGCTAATATCATGATTTTGCTCATGATATTAGTTTGTGTGACTTCATGCAAAAATGAAGGTGCCACTTATGAGGAATCCACCTTCACAATCGACGCATCCCCTTCCGCCGCCGATTACGATAATTCCGTCAACGTATTAACGCCTGTATTCAACAGCAGTAAAGCCTTTGGCAACGAATACATAACTATGGACTCCTCTAACAGCTCGGAAGGATATTTTACCATAAAGTATTTAGGAAACAGAGTCAAAGCAAAGATATTATTTACCGGCCCCGGTCAGACTACTTATTCCTATTGTATTTACCCGAACGAACCGGTGGTAATTCCCATTACTGACGGTGATGGTTCATACGAAATTACTGTTTACGAGAATATTCAGGATACGGAATACGCTCTGTGTTTTACTACCAATATTAACGTAGCCATAGAAAATACCTTCGGACCTTTTCTGTATCCCAATATCTATGTTGATTTTAACAAGGATACAAAGGCTGTTGAAGTAGGAAAAGAAATAACCGGGGAATCTACCTCCCAGCTTAATGCTGTATATGATATTTATTCCTACATAACTGATACGCTAACCTACGATTATGAAAAAGCAGAAACGGCAGAAAGCGGTTACATTCCCGATGTTGATGATATTTTAGAGTCAGGCAAGGGAATCTGTCTTGATTATGCAGCCTTAATGTGCACAATGCTAAGAAGCCAGGGAATACCTGCCCGAATGGAAATAGGCTACGCAGGTGCCGAGTATCACGCCTGGTTAAGTGTCTATACGGAGGATTCAGGTTGGATTGACAATTTAATAGAATTTAACGGCACTGACTGGACCTTAATGGATCCCACCTTTGCCTCCAACCAATCTGCCAAGGATTTTAAGAAGTTCTTTAAAAATCAGTCAAATTACATTCCACTGTACAATTACTGAGTAAATATTATGGAAAGGATTTAATTATGAAAACTAAGAAAATACGACAATTATCCAACGAGGAATTGGCTTTGTTCTGTGACCAGTTTGCCATGACTCTCGATGCAGGCCTTAATCATATTGATGGTATATCCATTATGCTTAAGGATGCAGCCTCAGAGCAGGGCAAAGAAATTCTCGAAAGCATTTTAGAAAGTCTTCACTGTGGAAAAAAATTCAACGAAGCAGTTAAAAATACAGGCTACTTTCCCGACTACTGCTGCAGAATGATGGAAATTGGCGAGATATCCGGTAAGCTTGATGATGTTATGCATTCTCTGTGCGATTATTACACCAGAGAGAAAACAATTACCGAATACATTAGAAGTTCAGTCAAATACCCCTTCATCATAATTTTTATGATGTTGATTGTGATTCTTGTTCTTGTTACCAAAATCATGCCCGTATTTGAGCAGGTATTTATTCAGCTTGGTTCTCAAATGACAGGAATGTCCAAAGGACTTATGAATATTGGCAAAGTCATTAGCCGTTACTCTCTTGCGTTTACTATTTTGCTTGCACTGATTGTTTTTCTGTTCATTTATTTTACCGGAACAGTTGAGGGTCAGACGAAGTTTCGTTCCTTTGCAGGCAAATTATTCATAACAAAGGGTTTGTATGAAAAAATTGCTGTAGGACGTTTTGCAAGCTCTATGGCACTTACAATGAATGCCGGTCTGCGTCCTCTTGAAAGTATAGAAATGGTTAAGCAGATTGTAGAAAACGCTAATGTGGAAAAGAAAATAGATAATTGTATGGAACTGCTTCAAGGCGGTGAAGGCTTTTCGGAGGCTCTTGTACAATCAGACATTTTCTCAAACCTTTATTCACGTATGATTGCAGTAAGCGGTAAAGCAGGAAATGTGGATAAGGCAATGGAAAAAATTGCAGAAAAGTATGAAGAGGATGTTAATGTTAAAATCAACAACCTTATTTCAATACTGGAACCTACTCTGGTAATCATTTTTTCAATAATTGTATGTTTAATACTTCTTTCAGCAATGATGCCGCTTATGAGCATTATGACAAATATCGGATAAGGAACAAATTATGAACAGATTCGGCAAACAGGAATTAAAATATCGATTAATACATTCCGTTAACTACTCATTGTTACTGTTTATTGCAATAATAGTTTTGTTTATTTTTGCAATTAATAATGTTGCTAACCAGAATATTTCCAATGAAACCCAGATATTAACGGATGCACTTAACAAGGATATAATCCACTGCTACTCAATAGAAGGAAAATATCCACCTGATATAGAATATATGGAACAACACTTTGGTCTGAATTATGACCACAATAAATACATTATTAATTATGAATACATTGGTTCCAACATTATGCCTAATGTTACGGTAATTGAAAGGAATTCTAAATGAATCATATGCAAAAAGAAAAATCAATTGTTGATATTATTTTTATAATAGCTGTTTTTGGTGTGTTTTTATTATCAACACTTCTTGTAGTTCTCTATGGTGCCAAGGTATATAAAAAGACTGTATCAGATATGGATGTTAATTATTCATCAAGAACTGCTCTGGCTTATGTATCAGAAAAGATACATCAGCACGACTACAGAAACGGAATAGAAATTGTATCAATTAATGATGAACCAATACTTAAATTTAACGAGGCAGGTAATAATGATTATTGCACCTACCTGTATTCCTACGACGGATACCTTAAGGAGCTGACAATAAAAAATGATGTTGACTTTGCTCCTGATGCAGGAAAGGATATAATCAAAATCAGAAGCTTTACTGCTAATAAAGAATCGGATTCACTGTACAAATTCTACATAAGGGATAAATATAATACGGAAATGGAATTCTATGTATCTCTATACAATTATACTTTAGGAGGTGATGCAGATGACTAATCCCTCAGGCTCAAAGGCTTCACTTTTCCTTATGGAAATGATTGTAACAATATTCTTTTTCAGTATTGCAAGTGCTGTATGTACCCAGTGTTTTATGAATGCTCATCTTTTATGTAAGGACACAGAAGAGCTTAATCATGCAATATCAATAGCAACAGGCTTTGCTGAGGTAATGCGTGGAACAGACGGTAAAATAGACAGCATAATAAAGGTCTATCCTAACGCAGTTAAAGGTGATGACTCCTTTTTCGAAGTATATTACGATGAAAACTTTAATATCTGTACTCATGACGAGGCTAAATATGTAGGTGATGTGACTCTCACTCCCAACGGAGCAATTCAGAATATGGATATTATTATTGCAAAATTAGACGGAGATAGTGCTGATATTATTTACACACTTACGGCAACAAAATATATGCACGCTCCACAGGGATAGTAGAAACTGGCATTCAGAACGCCAAAGCATATTTGAATTGGAAACGGAGAATGATATGAAGAATAAAATACGTGGAGGAATCAATGTCGGAACGAGTTCAGTTTTAGTTGCTTTCGTTTTGCTGGCGTTAGTTTCCTTTGCTGCTCTGTCTTATTTATCAGCTAATTCAGATTACAATTTAAGTCTTCAGGCAGCTAAGCATACAACCGAATACTATGGGGCTAATTACAGAGCTGAAATATATCTTGCCAACATTGAAGGACTGTTATCTAAAAACCTTAAGCAATATGACAATGCTAATGATTTTTATGCATCGTTGCCTAAGCTGTTTTCTGATAATGATGAAATTACAGTTGAGCAGGACGATGACAATTTATTACGCTACACAGTAGTAATGAATGACACGCAGAAGTTAAATGTATGTTTAAAGGTAACCTATCCCCATAACCCGGACGATGAATTAATTACCATTATGGAATGGTACACCAAGTCAAATCTCTAATTCAATACTCCAATTCTAAGTATTGAATTAGTACTATTTTGATTATTTATAGGAGGATTTACAATGTCTATAGTTGATATACTATCTGAAATAACCGATAGAGGAGCCTCAGATATCTTTATTGTGGCAGGCAGACCTCTTACCTACAAGCTCAATGGGAGAATGTTTTCACTAAATGATTCAAGACTCATGCCCCACGAAACCACAGAAATCTTATCTTCAATATACCAGTTGGCTGACGAACGAGATATGGAACGACTCCTACAGACAGGTGATGATGATTTTTCGTTTGCCATTAAAGGAATTGCCAGATTCAGAATTAATGCTTACAAACAGCGTGGTTCTCTTTCTGCGGTAATAAGAGTAATTACCTTCAATATCCCCGATCACAATTCCCTAGGTATACCGGACAGTATTATTGAACTGGCCGACAGGAAGAAGGGACTTGTGCTTATAACCGGGCCCGCCGGAAGCGGAAAATCAACAACCCTTGCATGTATGGTTGACCATATTAATTCCACAAGGGAATCTCATATTATTACATTGGAGGATCCTTTGGAATACCTTCATATGCACAAAAGAAGTATTGTAAGTCAGCGAGAGGTAATATCAGATACAGAAAGCTATTTAACAGCTCTAAGAGCATCTCTTCGTCAAAGTCCCGATGTTATTCTTCTGGGCGAAATGCGTGATTCAGAAACAATGAGTGTAGCAATGACAGCCGCAGAAACAGGACACTTAGTACTATCCACCCTACATACAGTGGGAGCAGCCAATACCATAGAGCGAATTATCGATGCATTTCCTCCTAATCAACAACATCAGATATACATTCAGTTATCAATGGTTCTACAGGCTGTAGTATCTCAGCAGCTTCTTCCCACTGTTGATGGAAATGTAGCTCCGGCCTTTGAAATAATGAAGCTTAATCCTGCAATAAGAACGAATATCCGTGAGAGAAAGCTTCAAAGTATTGACAGTGTAATAGATACCTCCTCTCAGGAAGGAATGATTTCTATGAATACAAGTATTATTAATCTGTTAAATGCCGGCATTATTACTGAAAAAACAGCCTACGCATTTACCACTAATCCTGAGAATCTGGGAAATAAAATCTACTATTCAAACAAATCAAAATTCTAAATTCAACTATGCCATATGAAGCTTCTCATGCAAGCTTGAAGCTTCGCCTAGCTCACCGTGGAAACTACAAAAAGCTCCGACATTTTCATGTCGGAGCTTAAATAATTCAAGGATTATTCGTCAATATCCACTTCTTCTACATCTTCGAAATCTTCTACATCAACGTCAGCGTATTCATCCTCTTCATATAAATCATCATCTGAATCATCACCGTATGAATCAGCAATTGAAGTATCAAGCTTAACATCTCTGTATCTTCTCATACCTGTACCTGCAGGGATAAGCTTACCGATAATAACATTCTCTTTAAGACCAATAAGTGGATCAATCTTACCCTTAATAGCAGCCTCAGTAAGAACCTTGGTTGTTTCCTGGAAGGAAGCTGCTGACATAAATGAGTTAGTAGCAAGTGATGCCTTGGTAATACCAAGCATAATCTGACTTCCAACAGCAGGCTCTTTACCCTCTGCAATAAGCTGATTATTAATATCTTCAAGCTCAAGTGAATCAACAAGTGTACCGGGAAGGAATTCTGAATCACCATTCTCCTCAATACGAATCTTCTTAAGCATCTGACGAACGATAACCTCAATATGCTTATCGTTAATCTCAACACCCTGAAGTCTGTATACTCGCTGAACCTCGCGAAGCATATAATCCTGAACTGCTCTGATACCCTTAATCTTAAGAATATCATGAGGATTTACAGAACCATCTGTAAGCTCATCACCGGCCTCAATAATCTGACCTTCCTCATCATCAGTAATCTTAATTCTTGAACCATAAGGAATAAGGTAAGTCTTAATCTCTCCGGTCTCTTCGTTAGTAACAATAACCTCTCTCTTCTTCTTGGTATCGTTAATAACCGCACGACCTGCGATTTCAGAAATAATAGCAAGTCCCTTAGGCTTTCTAGCCTCAAACAATTCCTCTACACGGGGAAGACCCTGTGTAATATCATCACCGGCAACACCACCGGTATGGAATGTTCTCATGGTAAGCTGTGTACCAGGTTCACCGATTGACTGTGCGGCAATAATACCAACAGCTTCACCAACCTGAACAGCCTCACCTGTAGCCATGTTGGCACCATAACACTTAGAACATATACCGTTATGGCAACGACATGATAATATAGTACGAATCTTAACACCCTTTGACAGAGAATTGCCCTTAGCATCTGTTTCTGTGAACTTAATTCCGTCCTCATCAACACCCTCTTCAAGAACACGTTCTGCACGTCTTGGTGTAATCATATGATTTTTCTTAACAATAACATTTCCATCAGCATCTACAATATCAAGACAAGCATAACGTCCTAAAATACGATCCTTAAGATGCTCTATTGTTTCCTTACCATCCTTAAATGCCTTAACGTACATACCGGGAATAGTATCTTTTCCTTCGCAGCAATCCTGCTCACGAATAATCAATTCCTGTGATACGTCTACAAGACGTCTTGTAAGGTATCCGGAGTCGGCTGTACGAAGAGCTGTATCAGACAGACCCTTACGAGCACCATGTGCAGACATGAAATACTCCAATACATCAAGACCTTCACGGAAGTTGGATTTAATAGGCAACTCAATGGTACGACCGGTAGTATCAGCCATAAGTCCTCGCATACCTGCAAGCTGTTTAATCTGCTGGTTAGAACCACGGGCACCGGAATCAGCCATCATGAAGATGTTATTATACTTATCAAGACCATCAAGAAGCACCTTTGTAAGCTCTGTATCTGTTTCATGCCAGGTCTCAACAACGCCTCTATAACGCTCTTCTTCTGTAATAAGACCACGTCTGTAGTTCTGAGTAATAAGGTCAACTGTTGCCTGTGCCTGTGCAAGCATTTCAGGCTTCTTAGCAGGCACTGTCATATCTGAAATCGAAACAGTCATAGCTGCACGAGTTGAGTATCTGTAACCCATAGCCTTGATATCATCAAGAACCTCAGCAGTCTTAGTAGCTCCGTGAGTATTAATTACCTTCTCAAGAATCTGCTTCAAATGCTTCTTACCTACATGGAAATCAACCTCAAGCTTAAGCATACTCTCCGGATCATTCTCATTACGCTTAACAAAGCCTAAATCCTGTGGAAGAATCTCATTGAAGATAAGACGACCAAGTGTTGTATTAATAATACCGGTAATCACCTCTCCATTAGGAAGAGTCTTCTCTATACGAACATTAATTCTCTGATGAAGCGTAATCTCGCCATTCTCATGAGCAAGAAGCGCCTGATTCATAGAATGATAATATCTTCCAAGAATATCTACGAAACGACAGATAACCCATCTGCCACGTTCTTCGTCAACACATACCTTGATGAATGCATCACGGTCAAGTGCAACCTCACCGGCCTGACCATTCTTAAGGTCATTCTGATACTTGTTATATGCTTCGGTAGCTTCATCAATTGAACTGTATGTTGCTACAATCTCCTCATCAAAGCCCGGATCATTAGTATAATCCTTATACTTATTCATAGTCAGATAGTAAATACCAAGAACCATATCCTGTGAAGGAACGGCAACCGGACCACCATCTGATGGCTTAAGCAGGTTATTAGGAGACAACAGAAGGAATCTACATTCTGCCTGAGCTTCCACTGACAAAGGAAGATGCACAGCCATCTGGTCACCATCAAAGTCAGCATTGTATGCTGTACATACAAGAGGATGAAGCTTAATAGCCTTACCTTCAACAAGTATAGGCTCGAAAGCCTGAATACCAAGTCTATGAAGTGTAGGAGCACGGTTCAACATAACAGGATGCTCCTTAATAACGTCTTCAAGCACATCCCATACCTCAGGACGAAGTCTCTCGACCATCTTCTTAGCATTCTTAATATTATGAGATGTTCCGTTTGCAACAAGCTCCTTCATTACAAAAGGCTTGAACAGCTCGATAGCCATCTCCTTAGGAAGTCCACACTGATAAATCTTAAGCTCAGGTCCAACGACAATAACAGAACGTCCTGAATAGTCAACACGCTTACCAAGAAGGTTCTGACGGAAACGACCGGACTTACCCTTAAGCATATCTGAAAGTGACTTAAGAGCTCTGTTACCCGGTCCTGTAACAGGACGACCACGTCTACCATTATCAATAAGAGCATCTACAGCTTCCTGAAGCATTCTCTTCTCATTACGAACAATGATATCGGGGGCACCAAGCTCAAGAAGTCTCTTAAGACGATTATTTCTGTTGATAATTCTTCTGTATAAATCATTAAGGTCAGATGTAGCAAAACGTCCACCATCAAGCTGAACCATAGGACGTAAATCAGGTGGAATTACAGGAATTGCATCCATAATCATCCACTCAGGCTTGTTTCCTGAACCACGGAAAGCCTCTACAACCTCAAGTCTCTTAATAATCTTAGCTCTCTTCTGACCGGTTGAATCCTTAAGTGCTGCTTTGAGTTCTTCGCCCTCACCCTCAAGATCAATATCAGTAAGGAGCTCCTTAACAGCTTCAGCACCCATACCTACACGGAATTTATTTCCATGAGTAGCACGAGCCTCCTGATATTCCTTTTCGGTTAATACCTGCTTATACTTAAGCTCAGTTTCTCCGGGATCAAGAACTATATAATTAGCAAAATATAATACCTTTTCAAGTGTTCTTGGTGACAAATCAAGAATCAGACCCATTCTACTTGGGATACCCTTGAAATACCAGATGTGAGATACAGGAGCAGCAAGCTCAATGTGTCCCATACGTTCTCTACGAACTGCTGATTTGGTAACTTCAACACCACAACGATCGCAGACAACACCCTTATATCTAATCTTCTTGTATTTACCACAATGACACTCCCAGTCCTTGCTGGGTCCAAAAATCTTCTCACAAAACAAACCATCCTTCTCAGGCTTAAGTGTTCTGTAATTGATGGTCTCAGGCTTCTTAACTTCACCTCTTGACCACTCTCTAATTCTTTCAGGTGATGCCAGACCAATCTTAATTGCATCAAAGGTTATTGGCTGGTATCCTTCTTTATTAATTTCAGGCATTTTGGCACTCCTTCCAAGTTATATTAACTATTACACATAGATATTATGATTAATTCTCATCATAATCATCGAAGGATTCTTCATCAAAATCATCATCCTCCACATTGACAAGCTCTTCGTTCTCATCAAATTCCTGTGTTGTATAACCATTTTCTTCGAATGACTCATCGTTTCCGTAATTCTTAGAATCGCCTTCAATAACAGCACGAAGATCTGTATCCGCATATTCGGTAGTTTCAATAATCTCAACCTCTGAGTTATCATCACGAAGAACACGCATATCAAGACCAAGTGACTGAAGCTCTCGTAAAAGAACCTTGAAGGATTCAGGAATACCTGATTCAGGAATGTTGTCACCCTTAATAATTGCCTCGTAAGTCTTAACACGTCCCACAACATCATCGGATTTAACTGTAAGAATCTCCTGAAGTGTATATGAAGCACCATATGCCTCAAGAGCCCATACTTCCATCTCACCGAAACGCTGTCCACCGAACTGAGCTTTACCACCCAGAGGCTGCTGTGTAACAAGTGAGTATGGTCCGGTTGAACGTGCATGAATCTTATCATCAACCAAATGATGAAGCTTAAGGTAATGCATGTGACCTATTGTTACAGGATTATCGAAGTATTCACCGGTTCTACCATCACGAAGTCTTACCTTACCATCACGACTGATAGGAACTCCCTTCCATAATTCTCTATGATCTCTGTTCTCTGACAGATAATCATATACTTCATCATTAATCTGATCCTTGTGAAGTGATGCAAATGTAGGCTTGCTTTCATCGTATTCTTCACCATTCTTCTTAGCAAGCTCTTTTGCCTCTGCTGCATCAAAAGGAAGATTTACATAATCATTGGCAAGATCCAGAGTATCCATAATATCTGTCTCGTTTGCACCGTCAAAGACAGGTGTGGCCACATTAAAGCCAAGTGCCTTGGCAGCTAATGACAGGTGAATTTCAAGGACCTGTCCAATATTCATACGAGAAGGAACACCCAAAGGATTAAGAACGATATCAACAGGGCGTCCATTAGGAAGATATGGCATGTCTTCTACTGGAAGTACACGGGAAACAACACCCTTGTTACCATGACGACCGGCCATCTTGTCACCAACGGAAATCTTTCTCTTCTGTGCTATATAAATTCTAACGGATTCATTAACTCCCGGAGGAAGCTCATCACCGTTTTGTCTTGTAAATATCTTAGCATCTACAACAATACCATATTCACCATGAGGAACCTTAAGTGAAGTATCTCTTACTTCTCTTGCCTTCTCACCAAAGATAGCTCTAAGAAGTCTCTCCTCTGCAGTAAGCTCTGTCTCACCCTTAGGTGTAACCTTACCAACAAGGATATCACCTGCACGAACCTCTGCACCTATACGAATAATACCTCTCTCATCAAGGTCCTTAAGTGCATCCTCACCAACACCGGGAACATCACGGGTAATTTCTTCAGGTCCTAACTTAGTATCACGAGCCTCTGCTTCATGTTCTTCAATATGAACAGATGTATAAACATCCTCCTGAACCAGTCTCTCTGAAAGAAGAACAGCATCCTCGTAGTTGTAACCTTCCCAGGTCATAAATGCAATAAGCGGATTCTTACCAAGAGCAATCTCACCGTTCGCAGTAGATGGACCATCTGCAATAACCTGTCCTGCTTCAACATGCTCACCCTTAACAACAATAGGCTTCTGATTGTAGCAGTTACTCTGGTTACTTCTCATAAACTTAGTAAGACGATAGGTCTCTCTTGTACCATCATCATACTTCATAGAAATCTCATTAGAAACGGATCTCTCAATTACACCGGCCTTCTTGGCAACTACGCACACACCTGAGTCAACGGCAGCCTTAGGTTCCATACCTGTACCAACAACAGGTGCCTCTGTAATAAGAAGAGGAACTGCCTGACGCTGCATGTTAGAACCCATAAGAGCACGGTTAGCATCGTCGTTCTCAAGGAAAGGAATAAGTGCTGTAGCAACAGAGAATACCATCTTAGGAGATACATCCATAAAATCAAACATTGACTTATCGTATTCCTGAGTCTCCTCTCTGTAACGACCTGATACAGAGTTCTTAATAAAATGACCTTCTGCATCAAGAGGCTCATTAGCCTGTGCTACGTGGTAATTATCCTCCTCATCCGCTGTCATATATATAACTTCGTCTGTTACAACGGGCATATCAGGATTAGAATGATCTATCTTACGATATGGAGCCTCAACGAAACCATATTCATTAATACGAGCATAGCAAGCAAGTGAGTTAATAAGACCGATATTAGGACCTTCAGGTGTCTCAATAGGACACATTCTTCCATAATGTGAATAGTGTACGTCTCGAACCTCGAATCCGGCACGATCTCTTGAAAGACCACCGGGACCAAGTGCTGAAAGACGTCTCTTATGTGTTAACTCACCAAGAGGGTTATTCTGATCCATGAACTGTGAAAGCTGTGAAGAACCAAAGAATTCCTTAACAGCCGCAGTAACAGGCTTAATATTAATAAGCTGCTGTGGTGAAATACCCTCTAAGTCCTGAGTAGTCATTCTCTCACGAACAACTCTCTCAAGTCTTGATAAACCGATACGGTACTGATTCTGAAGGAGTTCACCAACGGCTCTGATACGTCTGTTGCCCAAATGGTCAATATCATCGTCGTTACCAATACCATATTCAAGATGTATATTATAGTTAATGGAAGCAATAATATCTTCCTTAGTAATATGCTTAGGAATAAGTTCATGTACGTTCTGCTGAATAGCTGCGCCAAGTGCTTCTGCATCATCCGAATATTCATCAAGGATTGCACGAAGTGCAGGATAGTAAACCTTCTCTGTAATACCAAGTTCCTTAGGCTCACAATCAACAAAATTAGTAATATCTACCATCATATTAGAAAGAATCTTAACATTTCTCTCCTCAGACTGTACATAAACAAAAGGAACGGCTGCATTCTGAATTGCATCTGCAATTTCAGCAGTAACCTTAGTACCTGCCTCAGCAATAACCTCGCCGGTAGTTGTATCCACAACATCCTCAGCAAGAATCTGATTACGAATACGATTTCTGAGGGCAAGCTTTTTATTGAATTTATAACGTCCAACCTTTGCAAGATCATATCTTCTTGAATCAAAGAACATTGCGTTAATAAGACTCTCTGCACTATCTACAGCAAGAGGCTCACCCGGACGAATCTTCTTATATAATTCAAGAAGACCTTCCTGATAATTAGTAGCAACGTCCTTAGTAAAAGAAGCAAGAATCTTAGGTTCGTCACCGAAAAGTTCAACAATTTCTTCATTAGTTCCGATTCCGAGTGAACGAATAAGAACAGTAACAGGTACTTTTCTTGTTCTATCCACACGCACGAAAAAGACATCATTGGAATCTGTTTCATATTCCAACCATGCACCACGATTAGGGATGACTGTTGATGAGAACAATCTCTTACCAAGCTTATCATGACTGATTGCATAATAAATACCGGGAGAACGAACCAACTGGCTGACAATTACTCGCTCTGCACCGTTTATAACAAAGGTACCTGTAGCAGTCATCAAAGGAAGATCACCCATAAATATTTCATGTTCAATAATCTTGTCATCCTGCTTGTTATATAGCCTTACCTTTACTTTAAGAGGAGCAGCATAAGTAGCATCTCTCTCTTTACATTCCTCAATTGAATACTTAACATCATCTTCACATAAAGTAAAATCAACAAATTCCAGACTAAGATGATCGCTGTAATCCGTAATTGGAGAAATATCAGCAAAGACTTCTCTCAGACCTTCATCCAGGAACCACTGGTAGGAATCCTTCTGAACTTCAATAAGATTCGGCATTCCAAGTACTTCTTTTTGTTTGGAATAGCTCATACGTGAACTCTTGCCTACAGTTACCGGACGTATTCTGTTCTTTTCCATTGACATATTCACCCCGTTTTCTAATTGTCGTTATTGTGTACACATTCCATAATAATTATCAGTACATCGTTTTCTAAAAAACTATACCATTGTACCGTTTCTATCGGGAATTATAAGGTATCAAAAAAAGCCTGTGATTCCACAATAACGCATTATCCATAGTATCACAAACTTCTATTAAAAGTCAAGAAATATTTTATTTATTATAAAATATAATCAATCGTACAACAGCTTCTTAAATAATAACAGTATGCGGCGGACAATCCACCGCATACTGTAAATTACTTAAATTACTTTAATGTAACCTTAGCACCTTCAGCTTCTAACTTAGCCTTGATGTCATCAGCTTCTTCCTTAGAAGCCTGCTCCTTAACCATCTTAGGAGCACCATCAACTAAGTCCTTAGCTTCCTTGAGGCCAAGACCGGTTGCTTCACGAACAACCTTGATAACCTTAACCTTGTTAGGACCTACTTCTGTAAGCTCTACATCGAACTCTGTCTTCTCTTCTGCTGCTGCAGCGCCATCACCTGCGCCTGCTGCTGCAACTACAACGCCTGCTGCTGCAGATACGCCAAACTCTTCTTCACAAGCCTTAACAAGATCGTTAAGTTCTAATACAGTTAACTCTTTGATAGCATCAATAATTTCTGCTGATGTTAATTTTGCCATTTTAATATCCTCCATTAATGTAGTATAGTCATCGACTACCATTCTAGTTTCTTAGTAAATGATAAATAGGAATATTTCCTATTACTCTGCAGGTGTTTCTGCAGGAGCTGCTGCTTCTTCTGCTGCTGGTGCAGCCTCTGTAGCAGGTGCTTCGCAAGCTGCTGCGCCGCCTTTTTCAGCAAGCTGATTCATAACGCGAGCGAAGTTTGCAATAGGTGACTGGATAGAACCAAGTAACTTTGAAAGAAGTTCTTCTCTTGAAGGAATCTTAGCGATTTCATCCATTCCCTTAGCGTCGTAATAAACACCCTCAACAACACCGGCCTTAATCTCAAGTGCAGGAGCTGTCTTAGCAAACTTAGCAAGGATTCTTGCTGGTGCTGTAGCATCAGTTGTAGAGATTGCTGCAGCGCTTGGTCCATTAAGATGAGGAGCAAGTGCTTCAAAATCAGTACCCTTAAATGCGAAGTTCATCATTGTGTTCTTGTAAACCTTGTAAGTGATTCCTGCTTCTCTTAACTGCTTACGAAGATTAGTATCCTCTTCAACAGTAAGGCCACGATAATCAACAAGCACAACTGACTGTGCGTCCTTGATGCTCTCTGAAATCTCCTCAACAATAGGTTTCTTCAATTCAACCTTAGCCATTTCTTTACCTCCTTATTTTATTCGTGATGCCGAATAGAGGTAGTATAATGTAAAAAACCTCTTCCCGAAGAATAGGAAGAGGGTAACATACTCTCTGATTCTCCTCGGCAGGCGATATTCTTACGCTCCATGAGCACCTGCTGTCTTCGGCATGGTCAAAACAACCTTATACAGATTATCACAGCAATATATCACTGTCAAGAAAAACTTTTACTTACCTTCATTATTTTTATTTTTACACTTTATTGTAAAAGTAGCATCCACCTCTATCGCCTCTTATGACTGACTATTATTTTTTACATATTCAGAATACGACATTCCGGTGTACTTTTTAAAACAACGGCCAAAATAATTAGCATCCGGTATTCCCACCATCGCCGAGGTCTGGAACATTTTTGTTCCGGTCTTTGATATTTTAATAGCCCGTTCCATTCTGCATTCATTCAAATATTCAAGGAAGCTCTTACCTGTTTCCTGCTTGAATTTTCTGCTAAGATAGCTTGAATTGAATCCAAAATGCTTAGCCACTAAAGCAAGATTCAGAGTAGATTCGGTATAATTCTCATGAATATACTTCTTAATCTGATCTATAGATGTATTGCTAAATTCCTCATACACCTGCTCATCCTTCTTAATACGCTTGTCAAGCTCTACCTTAAGCCGTTCAAGAGTCTCTGTAACATCCCCTCGCACCACAGGCTTAAGCATATATTCAAATACATGAATTCTTACGCACTGTCTTGCATACTCAAATTCGTCAAAGGCAGTCATAATAATAATAGCCAGGTCAGGATACCTTTCCATCGCAACCTTTGCAAATTCAATTCCATTCATAAACGGCATAGAAATATCAACAAAAGCAATATCAGGTGCAATCTCATCAATTATATTTATGGCTTCTATTCCGCTTGCAGCCTCACCTACAACCTCCATATCCAGCTTCTCCCATTCTATGGAAGCCTTAAGAAGATTTCGTATTGATACCTCGTCATCTATGAGCATTACTCTGTACATTGTTTTTCTCCCTTTACCATTCTTAAATGAACAATTAATCAGTAACTATTATTTTAACCCAAATCATTTATAATCGCCTCGCAATAGCATTTTTGCTACGAATAATGTTCTTACGGCTGCAGCAGGTGATTTGGCCTACCACCGAACTGTAACATTTATGTTTCTCAATAGGATGATGTGCCGTCACTTAGCTTAATCGGAAATTCTATCGTAATTATTGTATACTCTCCCTCTTCACTTTGGATAGAAATTGCATCATTATTTCCGCAATAGTATCTGATTCGTTCTATTGTCCCAAGGAGTCCAAAGCTTCGCTTAGAATAATCATCCTTTTTCTCAGATACATCCTCACCAGCCAAAATACGTTCTATAATATTCTCATCCATACCGACACCGGAATCATATACACTCACAGTAAAGCTGTCACCCAAATGCTTTGAGGAGATTTTTATGATACCCTCCTCCCCCTTAGGTCTAATGCCATGATAAATGCAATTTTCAACCAGTGGTTGCAAAGTCAGCTTCGGCAGTATACATTTCTCCGTTTCTGGATCTATATCATACTCATCAGAAATAATTTCTCCATATCTAAGCTTCTGCAAAGTAAGATAATCCTTTATTATAGCGATTTCTCTTCTTAAAGAAATCTCTCTATCTCCCTTACTTAAAAAATTCCGGTAAAAGCTTCCCAGAGATTCAATGGCATCATGTACTCCATCAGCCTTCTCTTCTATTGCAAGATAGCTTATAGTTTCCAGAGAGTTATACAGAAAATGTGGCTTTATCTGTTCATTTAACACCATCATCTCCGCCCTCTGCTCTGCCTTTTCCTTCTCCAACAGACTGTCAATAAGCTTGGCAATATGCTCAATCATGCTATTATAGCTGTCAGCAAGCTCCTTAAGCTCGTTGTTCGGCATATTAACGTCTATCTGTTCGAGATAACCCGACTGTTTTGTGGACTTAATTGATTCAGACAACGTAATTATAGGTTCTGTTACATTTTTAGTAACAAACACATTTGCTAATAATATAGCAGCAATAAAACACACAAACAACAGTCCCATAATAATAAACATCTGATATGGTATTGTCGTTCCGTTAGCCTCATTAATGCAAATCACATTCAAAGGCATATCCTCTATTTTTATAGCACCAACTATTTTTCTCTTAAATCCTTCACGGGTTTTAATGTATGTGATTTTGTCTTCTTTGAAGCTGTCCCTGTAATACGTCATAAGTTCCTTATTACCTGCAAGATATTGACCATTATCGTCCGTAATAAGAATCGTTTTGCCACCCTGCTCAGACACCGCTCTCGACAGCATCTTGGCAGAAATATTCATAAGAAGTAATCCTGTTCTTTTCTGACTGTTTATATCATATATTTCTCTTTCAATGGTAACTACCACAGGACCGTTTTTCTTTCTAATGGCGCTGTCAGCATTAATGGATAACACAGCTCCTCCCCGCCTGTCGGTAATAGGCTTAAGCCATTCCTCTGTCTTCATCCTTTCAAAATCAACATAGTAAATTCCTTTACCTGTACTGACATATTTGCCATCGTTTCTAAAAATAAAAACAGAATCTACATTATTACATACATTCAAAATATCAAGAATCTCAAAATGGGTATCATTAATCATTCCGGCATTAACGTCCTTAGCCCGTAAAAAGTCAGAAACCAGACCATTAACCATAACCAGCCTTGACAAATCCTTATAGCTCTGAATATCTGACTCAATAGTTCCCTTTATAGCATTAATGCGAGTATTAACCGTACTAATCTTGTGATCTGTGTCAGAAATATTCTTAACCGCAAGAATACCAATAATAAAAGCCAGCGAAATACCCAGAACAATTATAACCATCATTACCCACATACGACGGGTCAGTGAATTGTTCTTCATGCTCAACTTTCTATTATCAATACGATTTATTAGCCATCTGCATATATTCTTACATCCTTCGTATACCTTCATGTTTATTCAAATACCCCTTCTCGCCAGGAAGCTTACAGCAATCTGCGTTATTATCATATCATGATACCAGGGTCAAAAGGTCATGCTGACTCGTCGTGCTTGCACGTAAGAGGCTGTATGCACCTTTATGACCCGCCAAAACATGAAAAAGTAGCCATTTTTTGCAGAAAAATGAGCGGATTTTGAATGTTTTGAGGA
>JAZQOI010000103.1:0-40590 GCA_045627745.1 Lachnospiraceae bacterium
TACAATTGAAATAAATGAAAATGAGACTGAGGCACAGCGCCTTGGAAGAATGATTAAGTATTTAAGATTATCAACAGGAATGAAGAGAGAAGATTTTGCTAATTATTTCCATATTCCTCTTGGTACAGTGCGAGATTGGGAGCAAGGTAAGCGTAAGATGCCGGAGTATGTTTATGAACTGATTGAATATAAGGCTGCGAAGGAATTATTAATTGAGAAGGGGAATCAATTATATTTTAAGATATAGTGGTAATGGTATGTCAATGTTTGCCGAAGACAAGCTTACTGTTGATTATGTTGGTCTTGATTATGTGATACCTTCTGAGTATATTAAGAGCTTTGATACTGATGGTGAATATCCATTGGTTAATACTAAAAATAGTCCACTATATAGCTATGATGGATATAAGCTCGATTATGAGAATCCTTTTGGCTTTGGTCGAATTACTATTGAATAGTTCACGCAAATGATCACAGAATATGTATAGATAGCTGTGCTTTACATGGGTAACTGTGAAGGAGTTTCTTCATATTATAATATGTTTTGATTTTGATATGGTGCATTCAAAATAGTCATGTCTAGGTCTGTGATGAATAACTTAATTGGTTATAACTTGTATTGTTTTTCATGTCTCTAACTGAGCTACTCCAACATATTTGAAAAATGTGTAAATTGGAATTAAAAATCCTTGAATTTGCGTTGAATCAATTTGAAGTCACTGTAATTATGTGAAGTAACAATGGTTTATAAATTCTTTATAATTGATTTTCGAAAAGTGTGATTTTAGTTGAACCTATGAAGATAAAGTTTAAGTCTTTTTCAATAGAGGGTTAACTATGTCATTTTTTTGTTATATAATACATATGTATGACTATATGGTTTGGAATATAAATAATTAATAGTTTTTTACAATTCATTTAATAATTTAAGGAGAGAAAAATGAAAATGAAGAAAAGGATGAAATCTGTTGTTGCAATGGTTGCTCTTATTGCCATGCTTCTGGAAAACACCTACAGTGTATTTGCTGAAATCCCGAGCAATACATTTGAGGCTGAGGATGTTCTCCTAGATGCCGGTGATGAGAGTATTACTATTGATGAAGCACAAGAGGAGGTTTCTCTTGAAACGGAGGCTGAAGAAATAGTAAGCGAGGAACAAGGTATTGAACTGGAGACCGATACTAAGGAAATTGATATTGCGGTCAATACTGATTCCGATGAAGAGCTTGAAGCTAAGGAAGCTTCAATTATTGCAAAGGAAGGCTTTATTGATGTAGATGGTGTTTCGAATATTACACTTTATATCAATACTGATCAGATGAATTCCAAAGACACCTTTGGTCTTGATTTTGATGGAGCTGCCGGTCTATCTTATGATAATAAGTTAGATGGAATATTAGGAAAGAATAGTAGTGGTATATATTATATAGATGGTCTTGGCAATGAGGGACTTGTTATTAAGGCTACAAATCTTTCAAATGATTTACAGGCTTCATATAAGATTCGTGAAGATGGAAATCCACAGATTACATTAGTGTCTGCTGAAACATCTAACAATGTCAAGAATCTTAAAATTTCTCCTAATGGCAAAGAAGTTAACGGTTTGGGTTATGATACCATCACAATCAAGTTCGATACAGAAGAGCTTGCCGGTGATGTTTATTTTGATGTAATTTTCGATACAGCGTCAGAAGCGTCTTGCGGAGGACATGTGCTTAATGACGGAACAATTTTCTCTCTTTCAAATAAATCTAAAAGTACAACAGTAACTAATCTTAATAAAGATTCATTCTCATTACATATCGTAGGTGAGAATGTAGATGATGTCGTTGCTGAATATTCTATTGATTCAATTGAAAACGGTGCGATTACTGCCAAAGTATTCCAAGGTAATACTGCTGACAGTGAAGAAAGCACAAAGCGCGTATATACATATGAGGATTCAAAGGTAAGCGTTACTGCAAAGCTTGAAGTTATCGATGCAATACCTGATGATGCTGATTTTGTTGTTACACCTGTAACTGCATCTACAGCAGGATATAATTTTGATGCGTATATGCAGGCTCTTAATGATGAGTCACAGGCTGTTACCGGTGATTCTGACAGAGTAATTTCAGAGGGTGACGTTCTCTTATATGATATTGCTTTCTTTGGTTATGATAAGCAGGGAAATTATGTTGAACTTCAGCCGGATGATGGAACGGTAAAAATCACCATTAAGTTTAAAGACAATCAGCTTTCAGAGGTTTTGGAAGCTGAGGATAATAGTGATATTACGGTTGTTCATATGCCATTGATAGATTCTGTAAAGAATTCTGTTGATTCTACTGCAGAGGCTACAGAAATTGTGGCATCAGATATTAAGGTAGATGTTGTTGCTGATAGTGCATCTGTTGATAATGAAAGTGCAGATTTTACTCTTTCTGATTTTTCACTTACAGCAATTGTTTATAATGGTAAAAAGTATATTAATCCCGGAAATACCATGAGTTTTGAGAACGCTCTTGGCAATGCAAGGTATTATGGCGTTACAGCTAGAGAAATCACCTTGGCCGGACATATGGAAACCAACTTTGCTACTAAAAAGTTAAATGGTAATGCACAGATTGCATCCGGCCGAAATAGTTCAGGTGGCGAGACATATATTGGAGCATACACAGGTTCTGATTTTACTATGGATCGTTCTGGACAGAATGCTTCAGATGTTTTGATTTATACAACAAAAGAAGCTTATTCAAAAATGGGATTTAATATGACTAACGGCAGAAATGGAGTTGTGGTTGATACTACAAAATATACTGCTGAAGAAATTAATAATAAAGTAGACACATTAGTTACAACTGCACAGAATAATTCAACTGTGCTTTCTAAGGTTGAGGGCTATAAGTATTCAGATATTGTATCAAAATCAGATGGTAAATCCGTAATTGATATTGCTTCTATGGGAACTTCTGATAGTGGTACATATTATATTGATTTTGCACCGGGTGAATTCCAAACTATTGGGCATTATATTATTAAGCTTAAAAAGAATCAGAACGTAATATTTAATATTCCTGATTCAGAAGTTTCATTTGGTCAGTTTACCTATGTTGTTGATGGTAAGAGTGTTACTACCAGTGGAAATACTGAAGATGATACAATTTGTCAGAAACTGATCTTTAACTGCTATAATGCTAAGAAAGCATATACCTCTGCGCCTACTGCCGGATGCTTTTTGGTTCCTTTTGCTGATTTTGCAACAAAAGCGGTTTCAGCAGGATGGGTTGTTGCCAATACAATTTCATCAATAGGTGGTCAGGAATGGCATTGCGTATGGCATGATATGCCGGCTCCTGATCTTACAGGATGTGGATTTTCAATTAAGGCTAAAAAGACAGTTAATTCCAAGACACCTGCTTCAGGTGAAAGCTTTACCTTTGGTCTTTTTGACGAAAAGGGGAATGCTGTTTTAGATTCAACAGGACGTGCTATTACTGCCACAAATGATTCAAATGGTATTATTACCTTCCCTGAATTGACATTTGCAGACAATTATAATGGCTACAAGGAATTTACGTATTATGTTAAAGAAGTTGCAGGTGACAATAATGCGTATAAATATTCTACAGATCAGTATAAGGTTATTATTAAGGTTAAGACCAATTCCAATATGAAAAATTCTGTAGAATCAGTTAAGATTTTGAAGTCAACTAACGGTTCTAATTGCTACAACGGTGTTGCTACTCTTTGTGGTGCTGCTGATACAACAAGCTATGTAGCATTTAATAATGAAAAGATTTCTACTGTTCCTGCTGACTTTAGTATTAATGTCAAGAAGACATTTGAAGGAACATGGAATAATGATGCTAAGGTTAAGGTTAGCATTGAAAAATTCAAGATGAGTGATACTGAAGAGGTTCCTGATTATGTATGGAATCAGATTAAGAATAAGGTAATCTATCTTACTCCGGACAATACAACCGGTTCATTTGGAACCATTACTTTTGATGCTGATTATCTTAACGGTTACGGACCAACCTATGGAGTAAGTCCTTCCGGAACTGTAAAGTATCATGTATATATGTTTAAAATCACAGAGGAGCTTTTGACAGAGGATGATTCTGTGGAAATGGATACTGCAGCTGATTATAACTATAAATACAGTAATCCATCATACTTAGGTTACAATATTGATAAGAGAGGAACCAGATATCTTAAGGTATTTGTAAATACTGTTACAAAGGATAATCGTGTATACGAGGCTAAGATTCAGGGTAAGGTTAAGGGAAATACAGTTACCAATACTTGCAATGATGAATGCCAGCCTTGTGATGGCACAATTGAATATATTAATTACAGAAAGGTATATCCACTTACTATTACCAAGAAGGACGCAACAGATGGCAAGGCACTTGCCGGTGTTACCTTCCGTATGTATAAGGAGGATGGCTCACCTGTATATGTATCCGGCTCTGAGGGTTCATATAGTGTTTCCAAATCTTCCAGATCTCAGGATTTGACTACAGGTTCAGCAGGTTCTCTCACTATACAGGGACTTGAAGCAGGCAAGTATTATTTTGTTGAAAAATCAACATTGGCAGGCTACAAGGCATTTTCTTCAAGTGATAAGTTTACCTTTACAGTTGGTAAGGATGGTATTTCCAATACTACTGCCAAGGATAATAACAAATTTGTATTTTCAGGAAGCTGTAATAATTCAATTGCTTCATACGTAGTTAAAAATCAGCGTCAAAACGGACGTCTTGACATTGAGAAAATTAATGCCATTACAGGAAAGGGTATGGATGGCGTTGAATTTGAACTGTATTTTGGTTCTGCGTACATAGGCAGCCTTAAGACCTCAAATGGTGGTAAGGCTTCTATGACTAATCTTGAGTGGGGAACATATACACTTAAGGAGAAGACACCTTCCGGATTTGTACAGAATACTACAGAGTATAAATTTACAATTGATAAAGACAATTTATCCAAGTCATTTACAGGTGATAATGCTATTGTAAATACACCTATTTCAGGCGGTGTTAAGCTTGTTAAGTCAGACAAGGATACATCAAAGGCAATGGCAGGTGTTACCTTCCATCTATATGATGCCAAGGGTTCAGCGATATATTCTGTTCTTAAGAATGGAGAATATACATATTGTTTAGCTACTGCAGCTAATGCTACAAACAGCTATGTAACCGATTCAAAGGGTACAATTAAGGTTACAGGTATACCTTATGGAAATGGATATTACTTCACAGAGCAGACACCGGAGGGATATGTTGTAAATAATAGTAATTATAGCTTCAACGTAGTTACAAACGGTGGTCTTGCAACTGTTGATGTTAAGAATAATAAGATTTACGGCTATGTTGAATTATACAAATATGATGCATCTTCAAAGGCTTCATTAAGTGGTGCCAAATTTGCATTATATACAGAGGACGGAACAAAAATTGCTGAGTATACAACAGATAATATGGGTATGATATCCACATCTGTTATCGGAGCTCTTGAATACGGTAAGTATTATTTCATGGAGCTTTCAGCACCTAACGGTTATAACTTTGACGCTACTAAGAAATATTCATTTGAAATCAAGAATGCTTCTAATAAGGCTGTAAGAGTAGAGGCATCTAATGACAGAAAGCCGGGTCAGGTATCTCTTGTTAAGTATGATGCTAATAGTGGTAAGACACTTGATGGCGCTGAGTTCGGATTATACCTTGCATCGGATTTAAGTACTCCTATTGCTAAGGCAACATCAAAGAATGGTGGAAAGATTAGCTTCACAGGGCTTGAGTGGAATAAATATGTAATAAAAGAAATTTCTGCTCCTACAGGTTATAAGCTTAACGATAAAGCTTTCAACTTTGAGATTTCTTCAACTAATCTGTCTGTTGATTTATCAAAGAGTTATACCATAGACAATGAGGAATTACCCGGAGCTATTCGTTTAATTAAGAACGATGGTGAAGGACATACTCTTGAGGGAGCTAAGTTTGAGCTTTATAAGGATGGTAAGAGATATCCAGATAGTAATACCGTATACACTTGCGATTCAAATGGTGAGATATATGTAGACGGTCTTCCTTGGGGTACATACTATTTCGTAGAAGTATATGCTCCTGAAGGTTTTGTATTACCTGAGGGCGATGCTGCCAAGTCATCTTCGATTACAATTGATTCATCAAATACTATTAATGCATTAACAAAGGATGAAAAGGCTTCAGGTGCCACTGTTCATGTTAATGTTATTGCTGTTGCAAATGAGAAGATTTATGGATCTCTTCTTCTTCACAAGGTTGATGAGAAGGGTAATTCATTAACAGGTGCAACCTTTAAGCTGTATTCTGTTGACAAGACATCGGGAAAAGAGACTGAGGTTAAAACTTCAGGTTCAAAGGGAAGCTACAAGTATGATGTAAACGGTGCTTCTCAGATTCTTGATACTGATGCAAAGGGTGACCTTAATGTGACTGGTCTTCCTTTTGGAAACTATTGCATCATCGAGCAGACAGCACCTAACGGATATAATAGAGATACTAATCCACGTTACTTTGATATTGAGAAGCAGGCTCAGGTAGCAGAATATAATTTTGAAAATACCTTAGTTAAAGCTAATGTTAAATTCATCAAGGTTAATGATAAGGATGAGGCATTAAAGGGTGCAAGCTTTACATTATATAAGCTCGTGAATGGAGAGTATAAACCACTTACAAATGTTAATTCAGATGAAGATGGTTATGTTTATGTAGAAGGTCTTGGCACAGGTGAATATTACTTTGCTGAGAATGAATTTACAGGTTATGAAGTAAATGATACACATTATTCATTTACAATTTCTGCTTCTGATAACCAGAAGACAATTACTTTACCGGGAATTACCAGGAAGATTGGTGACTTTGCGGCTGTAGTTAATGTACCTAAAAAGGGTACTGCTAAGATTAAAAAGGTTGAAGAAGGCAAAACTGTTGGACTTGAAGGTGCTAAGTTTGCACTTTATGATGCTACTACCAAGACAGTTGTTAAGGGCTGTGAAGCATTAGTAACAGATAGCGAAGGATATGCAACTGCTTCAAATCTTCCATGGGGTAGCTACTACTTTGTTGAAACTGCTGCACCAAAGTATTACGCACTTGATCCTGATACTCAGTACCCATTTGAGATTAATGCAGAGAATGTATCAGATATTATTAATGTTGGAACTGCATCTGATAAGCTTATTCTTGGTGGCGGCAAGCTTGTAAAGAAAGATTCAACGGACAAGTCTGCAATAAGCGGTGCGGTATTTGCTTTATATGATTCAAGCAATAAGGTTGTTGCCGGATATGAGAGCATCATTTCTGATGATAATGGTTTGATTCAGACTGATTTAAGTCTTAAAGAGGGTACATATTATTTCAAAGAAATTTCTGCTCCTGAGGGTTACACCTTTGATTCTGAATTAAAGTACATATTTACTGTTAATCAGGCAAATATGGGAACACTGGTTGAAGCTAATGCAGAAGGTGCAAAGGATAATACAGCATGGAACGGAAGAGAACCGGGAAAGGTTGAACTTTATAAGTATATAAAGGATGCATCTAAGATGGTAGGCCTTGAAGGGGCTACATTTGAGCTGTATATGGGCACAAAGACCCTTGGTATCTTTAATACTAAGAAGCTTATCGGCGAATACTCTACTAACTCAGAGGGTATTATTATGGTAGATAACCTTGAGTGGGGGGATTATTACTTTGTAGAGAAGAATGCTCCTTTTGGTTATGATACAGATGATTCAAAGATTGAATTTACAATTTCACGCACCTTACGTGATTTTACAGGCTCTGCAAGATTAACTTTTGAAAACAAGCCAAGTACAGGTTCAATTCAGTTAATTAAGACTGACGAGAATGATGGAACCAAGCTTGCCGGCGCTTCATTTAAGCTGTGGCAGTCAGTTGATGGTGCTACAACACAGATTGTTAATGCTAAGAGCGGTGATGGCTTGTATGTAACAGATGATAACGGTTCAATTGTTGTTACCGACCTTTCATGGGGAACTTATTATTTCGAAGAGGTTAGTGCTCCAGGCTTTTATGAGCTTCCCGCTGATACTATAACCGATTCGGTTGTTATTAACAGGGATAATGTTGAGGCTTCTGTAAAGTCACCTCTGACAATAAATGTTACTAATAGGAAGGTATACGGAAGTGTTGAACTCTATAAGACCAATGAAGATGGAACTATAGTGCTTGAAGGTGCAGAGTTTGAACTTTATTCAGATTCTTCATACAAGAATAAGGTTTATGCAACAGATAACGGCAATTCAAGTTATACATACTCTACTTCAAAGTTTGGTGCAAAGAGTACATTTATTACCAATAATGAAGGTAAGCTGTCTATTGATAATATTCCTGTAGGCACATATTATTTCAAGGAGATTTCTGCTCCTGAGGGATACATTGTTGAAACTGTTGATGCCGGAATGTTTACTATTGATGAGAAGAACACAGCAGATAACAGAAAGAATGTTAATCTTAAGATTGTATGTGTTAAGGATCAGCGTATCAAAGGTTATGTTGAGCTGATTAAGGTTGATGATAAGGATGATGACACCAAGCTTAATGGTGTATCCTTTGATCTTTACAAGATAGAGAATAAGGGTCAGAGTAATCAGACAGTTAAGAAGCTTGATGGTTATGTAACAGTAAATGGTATGATTTCCAAGGATACCATCGGTGCCCTTGAGTATGGCGATTATTACTTCGTAGAGGTGGGAACTGTTGATGGCTACAAGCTCAACACAGAAGCTTACTATTTCTCTATTAGTGAGCAGGATAAAGTTATAACTGTAACTGCAAAAAATACAAGAGAGAATGGTGAGGTTTCACTTATTAAATATAATTCCGATAAAACAAAGGCACTTAATGGTGCTGAGTTTGAATTGTATTCATCAAATGCAAATGGAGTAGTTCAAAAATTAAGTACTATATTTGGTACTGATTATCATAAGTATGGAACATATTCTACTGCTAATGGCGGAGAGATTAGTGTCAAAGATCTTCCATGGGGCAACTACTATTTTGTAGAAACAAAAGCTCCAACAGGATATGTTACAGATAATCAGACAAAGTATTACTTTACTATTGATGCCAAGAATCTTAAGGTTTCACTGGCAAGTGATAAGGGTGCTGTCAATAAAGAAGAACCCGGAGCTATTAAGCTTATCAAGAATGATGGTGAAGGTAATACTCTTGAGGGTGCTGTATTTGAACTTTACAAAGACGGTGAGCGTTATCCTAATGCTGAGAAGACATATACAACTGATAAGAATGGAGAGATTCTGGTTGAGAATCTTCCATATGGTACATATTATTTTGTAGAGGTGTATGCACCTGAGAAGTTCGTTCTTCCTGAAGGAGATGCTGCTAAGACTTCATCTGTTGTTATTGATGAAAACACAACGATTTCTACAGTTGATGTCAATATTATTACTTTTGCTAACGAGAAGATTTATGGTTCATTAAAGCTTAAGAAGGTTGACTCTGACGGAAATGAATTAAAGGGTGCAAAGTTTGCTCTTGTAAGTGTGATAGATGGTGATGAAAAGAATGTTAAGGTTGACGGTGCTGCAGGTTCTTATACCTATAATAAAACTGCAGGTTTCCTTTCAACCAAGCAGATTCTTGATACAAACGGAGCATATCTTGAAGTAACAGGGCTTCCTTACGGTACATACAGAGTATATGAGGAAAAGGCACCGGAAGGATATAATAGGGTTGATTCGCCATTTGAATTTAAGATTGATTCACAGGGCAAGATTGCAACTGTTAATTTTGAAAATTCACTTATTTTGGCTAATGTAGAATTCCTTAAGGCTGATGCCGATGGAAAATCATTAGAGAATGCCGTATTCCATCTTTATAAGAAGGGCTTAGAGTCTGATATTGACTATGGAACTGTTACATCAGATTCCAAGGGTATTGTAGCTAAGAAGGGTATTGGTGCCGGTGAGTACTATTTTGTAGAAGACAGCGCACCTCTTGGATATATTAAGAGCTCTAAGGTATATGAATTTAAGATTACTGCAGAGGATAACAATAAGACTGTTACTATAAATAATGCAGACAGAGTTATTGATGGAAAGTCAGCAGTAGTTAATACACCTAAGAACGGTTCTGTTAAATTATGGAAGATAGAAAAGGGAACAAATAACGGACTTAAGGGAGCACTGTTTGATCTCTACATTAAGGGACAGGATACTCCAATTAAGAGAAACCTTGCTTCGAATGACAGCGGTTATGTAGTTGTTGATGACCTTGCTTGGGGTACATATTTCTTCAAGGAGACAAAGGCTCCCGAGGGATATGTTCTTAACGAAAAATCAGAGTATTCATTTGTAATTAATGCAGAAAATGTTGATGCGGTTGTTGAAGTTGATATTGAAGGAAACGAGCTTATAGTTGAAAATGAGCTTATTCTTGGACAGGCTAAGCTTACAAAGAAGAATTCTGTTACAGGACAGGTTATTAGTGGTGCTGTATTCGCTCTGTATTCAGCTAAGGATGATTCGGTTGTAGAAGGATATAGCGAGCTGGTAACTGATAAGGATGGTATTATTCTCACAAACAAGGATCTTCCGTATGGTAATTATTATTTCAAGGAAATCACTCCGGCTACAGGATATGAGATTAATAATACCAAGTATGAATTTACAATTAATCATACAAATATGGATAAGGTTGTCCTGGCTGGCAATGATGGTATTGCATTAAATGTTCCTAAGAAGGGTCAGGCAGAGTTATTTAAGTTTGTTAAAGAAGGTGATTCACAGAAGGGTCTTGCAGATGCAGAGTTTACATTGTATGTGAAGGATTCTGTTCTTGGATTCATTAAGTACAATAAGGAATATGACGTATATAAAACAAATGCTGATGGTATTATCAAGGTTACCGATCTTCCATGGGGCGAGTATTATTTCCAGGAGACAAAGGAGCCGGTAGGATATAAGCTTGATGATACTAAGATTGAGTTTACAATAAGTGCGACTCAGCTTGATTACACAGGTGAATACAGACTTAGTCTTGAAAATACGCCTCTTAAGGGTAGTGTTAAATTAATTAAGACATATTCTGTAAATAATGAAGTAAAGGGTAATCTTGAGGGTGCTGCTTTCAGATTCTATATGGTGAATGAAAGCGGAGCAGTAGAGATTGCGAATAATACAGCGGATGGTTTGTATTACACAGATAAGAATGGTGAGATTGTTATAACCGATCTTGCTTGGGGAAGTTATTACTTCTATGAAGAAGCTGTTCCAACCGGATATGCGCTTCCTGATAATTGCAAATCAGATATAGTTACAATTGATAGCAGTAACGTAGAAGAGAGCATTAAGACACCTCTTACAGTTACAGTAGATAATAAGAAGATATACGGTAATGTTCAGCTTATTAAGGTAGATGATGCTACTCCGGCTAACGCTTTATCAGGTGCTACATTTGAGCTGTATACTAAAGACGGAAAGAGGGTATTCGTTAACGGAGCAGACGGAGTATTTAGTTATTCAGAAGCTGCTACAGATGTAACAATGGTTACTCCCGAAAGTGGAAAGATTGTTGTTAAACAGTTACCATATGGAGAGTATTACTTTATTGAGAAGGATGCTCCCGAGGGTTATCTTGTAAATGATGAGCCTATTGCATTTGCGATTGAAGCTAATCAGGCTCCGGATGATGAACCACTTGTTAATAAGACCTGCATTAACTCAAAGGTTCGTGCAAATGTAAGCTTTATGAAGGCAGATACAGTTGCTGATAAACCACTGGCCGGTGCAGTATTTACTCTCTACAAGGCCGGTGCCGGTGTAGAAGGTTCAGACCTGGAGATTACTGATGTTACATCTGATGAAAAGGGTTATGTAGCATATAGTAACCTTGGTATTGGTAAGTACTATTTTGTAGAGAAGAGTACACCTGAAAATGCTTATAAGTTAGATACTACCAAGTATACATTTACAATCACTGAAGCAGACAATGGCAAGACAGTTGCTCTTGAAAATGCACAGGACAATGTTGTTATTAATTATCCTAGATATGGTAGCGTATTATTAACTAAGAATTATGTTGTAAACGGTACTATAAAGGGTACACTGTCAAATGTTGTATTTGGCTTATTCAAGGTTAATCCTGAGGGTGAAGATATTCATATGAATGATTACAGCACAGGTGCAGGTGGTACTATTGCTGTAAGCAGTCTTGAATGGGGTGATTACTACTTTGTAGAGAAGAGTGCACCAAATGGATATAAATATGATTCATCTATCAAATACTGCTTCACTATTAATCAGGAAAATGTGACTGTGGTTCAGACTGTATCTGTAAAGGATGAACGTACTCCGGGTGCTGTTGAAATAGAGAAGCTTGACAGTATTGACAATGCTCCGCTTAATGGTGTTGTATTTGAGCTTTATCTTGCCAATGAGAATAACGGTAAAGATTTAGTAGCTACACTTACTACTAAGAATGGAAAGGCTTCAGCCAGTGGATTGCTTTGGGGCAGATATACTTTGATTGAAAAGTCAACAATCGACGGATATGTCCTTAATGATGTACAGTATAACTTTACAATAGATGGTGATAACCTTGTTAAATCATTTACCGGTGTAGATGCTATTAAGAATGACAGAATCCAGGGTTATGTTGAGCTTTTGAAGAAGGATGCCAATACTAAGCTTCCTATGTCAGATGTTCAGTTTAATCTTTACAAGGGAACAAAGTCATCATCTACATTTGTAGGTTCATACTTTACTGATGAAAAGGGTATGCTTACAGATTCACAGGGAAATGCTAAGATTGGACCACTTGACTTTGGTGCATATTATTTGCAGGAGGTTACACCTGTTGGATATGTTGCTAATGATGATGTGTTAGTATTTAGCATAGAAGAAAAGGATCAACTTGTAAGCTTTACAAATAATAAGACTGTATTGAACGTACCTGAGGATGGTGCTGTAATTCTTAGAAAGACAGATGAGAACGGCAAGCCTCTTAAGGGCGCTGAATTTACATTGTATGCTTCAACACCTAAGACAATGGGACAGACCTTATCAACATTGTTTAAGGATGCTTATGAGTATGGAAGCTACACAACAAATAGCGATGGTGAGATTATTGTAAGTAATCTTCCATGGGATAATTACTATTTCGTAGAGTCTCATGCACCAAGAGGATATGAAATAATTGAACCGGGTAAAAAGTATTCATTTACAATTAATGCAAGCTCAACCAAAGCAGCTATCGAACTCGCTACAATCAAGAACAGACAGCAGCTTGGCTCATTAGAATTAACAAAGCTTGATAGCGAAAATCATAATCCTATCGAGGGAGCAGAATTTAGACTTTATAAGCTTGAGAGTGGAAAAGACACTGATGTATCTGCAAGATATGGCGCAGAGGGTGGTGTATTCAGAACTTCAACCGATGGCAAGATTACTGTAGATAATGTTGAGTGGGGCTCATATTACTTCGCTGAAACAAAGGCTTCACAGGGTTATGAAGCTATTAGCGAGTTAAATGAAGTTAAGAGCTCGGTAATGACTATTAATGAGAATAATGCTGATGCTAAAACAAACATTATGCAGACTCAGTCAGCTACAGTTTACAATCAGAAGGGTTATGGCTATGTAAGTCTTATCAAGAAATTTGATGGTACTCAGCCATCATCGCTTGCCGGTATTGAATTTACACTTATTAATGAAACAAATGACAGTGTAGTAGGTACCTTTAAGACAAATGATGATGGTGTAATAACCGCTGATACAATCGGAAAGCTTACTTATGGCGATTACTACTTTAAGGAAATTAGCGTACCAATGGGTGTAAGCTACAGCGTAAGTAATTTCAAGCTTGCATTTACAATTAGTGAGAGTAATCCGATTGACAAACCAATTGAGTTTACATTTACTAATTCAGAGATTATGGCATCTGCCAAATTTGTAAAAATTGATACTGACACAAAGGAAGCAATTTCCGGTATTAAATTTAATGTATTTAATAAGGCAAATGATTCGGTTCCTGCAACAATAGTTACATCTGACAGCCAGGGTGTGGTATGTGTTAAGAGTCTTCCAATGGGTGATTATTACTTCCTTGAAGATGCCGATTCTGCAATCGAAGCCGGTTATATTGCAGATACTACAAAATATAATTTCTCAATTACACCTGAGGATAAGCCGACTAAGGATGCAAATGGAAATATTGTTGAGAAATTCGTAAATGTTTATTCTGAAGCTACTGGCGCAGCAGTAACTACTGTTGAAAATGTTAAAGCTAACGGAAAGCTTCAGCTCATTAAGCTTGGTAGAAATCAGGCCGGAAATGAAAGCGTTCTTGATATTTCAAAGGCTGCTTTCGAGCTATACAAGGATGATGCAATTTATATGGATTCAGCAGCAGTTGCTACATGCATGAATGGTGATGGACTTGTAATTGATAATCTTCCTTGGGGAACATATTACTTTAAAGAGGTTAAGGCTCCTGCCGGATATGTTCTTCCTACTAATAATAAGACAAATGCTGTAGTTATTGATGCAAGTACGGTAAGTGATTCGCTTGTAACACCGTTAACATGTCAGATTTGTGATGACACTACAAGGGTATATGTTTCAAAACGTGTTATTGGTGGTTCTGAGGAACTTCCGGGTGCAGTTATTGAATTATACGAGGCTGACGATAAGGGCAATATTTACGGTTATCCTCTTACTTCATGGACAAGTGGTACAACTTCTAAATTATTAGAGGTTGGAGGTGATGTAAGTGAAGGACTTATGGTTGGTAAGAAGTATGTTCTTCATGAAGATACTGCTCCTATAGGTTATGGACTTACTACAGATATTACATTTAGTGTTAACGAGGATGGTAGTGTTAATACCGATGCCAGAGTAAGCGGAAGCAAGAACGGTATGACAATCATTATGGAGGATGCAGCACTTAATGTTTCAATTTCGAAGAAGGAGATGGGAACAGAGAAGGAGCTTTCAGGTGCTACATTAAGAATTGTTGATGGTGAAGAGGTTATTGAGGCTTGGAATACCAACGGCAAACCTCACGTAGTTACTACACCACTTACAACAGGCAAGAGTTATGTCCTTGAAGAAATCAATCCTCCTAAGGGATACTATACTGCTAAGCCTATTACATTTGTTGTTAATACAAATGGAACAATACAGATTACAAGGGATGCTTCAGCCAGTGCTGAGGTAAGCTCAGTAGCAAGTTCATTAGGAAATGCTTCAACACTTACGATGTATGATCGTCCTATTAGAGTGGAAATCTCTAAAAAGAGATTAAGCGGTGGAGCTGATGATTATGTTCAGGGAGCAGAGCTTGCACTCTATGAGCAGGAAGGTACAGAGTTTAAACAGATTTATGCTTGGACATCTTTAGCAACAGGACCTGTACTTATTAACTATGGTTTATTACAGGTTGGAAACAGATATAAGATTGTTGAGACTGATGCTCCAGCAGGCTTCGTTAAGGCAGATGATCTTTACTTTACCGTAAAGGATTATGATGATTTTGAAAAAACAGATGCAAATGGAATGGTTACCCAGTCTGTTGATATGTTTGATGATGCTGTTATAGCTGTTATTTCAAAACAGACAATAACCGGTGGAGATGAGCTTGTAGGTGCTACATTACAGGTAATCGATGAAGATGGTAAGGTTGTTGTAGAATTTATATCATCAGAAAAGAGAACTTTACTTACACCTGTTCAATCAGAGAGTCTGTTATCAGCCGAGGAAAAGAAAGCATTTGAAAACTACAATGTTATTTATGGAATTAACCTTGAAACAGGAAAGGCATATACATTACGTGAAATCACATCTCCGGATGGTTATGCTGTAGCTGAGGATATTGTGTTCAAGGTTGATGAAAGTGGTAAGACTGTACCGAATCCGATTGTAATGTATGATAAGCCACTTGAAATTAAGATAGGAAAGAAGGATATTTCCAATGATTCTTATCTTGCCGGAGCTGAACTTGAATTATATGATGCAGCTAATAATATGGTAGCATCCTGGGTATCAGGAGATAAGCCGGTACTTCTTTCAACCAGAACTATTTCTGCTGAAGAAGCTACAATGTACTCAGAGGTTATTCCGGTTAAGTTACCTGCCGGAACATATACATTACATGAAGCAAAATCACCTGCCGGATATATGGTTGCCGCTGATATTAAGATTACTGTTAATGGAGCATGTGTTAAGAATGATAATGGTGAAATCCGCGAAGAGATAATGTACGACTATAAGGACGGCACAACAGTCTTTAGAGGCGTTAAGCAGTGGATTGAGCCAAGGGATAATGCAGGAAATGTTTCAACATCCTATGTATATCCTGAAATCACCATTGAGCTGTATAGAGATTCTGCAGTTAAGGGTCAGCTTGACAGTACTCCATATAGAAGCGTAACACTTACAAATGGTGCTACTAACTTTGCATTTGGAGATCTTGAAAAATATCGTACAAATGGTGGACAGAATTACGAATATACATACAAGGCAGTTGAAGTAATGTCTGATTCTGCAAACAAAGAGTATACAAGTATTGAACTTGAAACCACTGTGGACGAAGATGGTTTGTGTACAGTTATACAATCAGGCTTCCAGAATACTCTTACACAGAGATATACATCACTTGAGGGAACTAAGACATTTATTCTTTATAAGGATGATAAGGGTAACGTGATTAAGGATATGAAATATGATGATGTTTCAATTTATCTCTTAAGAAACGGTAGCCGAGTTGATATTGATGGTGATGGAGAAAATGATTTTGTTGTAATTGAAAATGGTGCTGTTAAGTCAGAAGGTGTAGCTACATTTGAATTTAAAGACCTTCCAATGTATGATTTATCAAATGGTAATGAATACAAGTATACTGTTGAAGAAGTAGGCGCTGACAGCTATGCTAATGAGATTGTATACAGTGGAAACGAGTGCAGTATTGTAAATATTCCTAAGGCTTCACCATTTAGAATTGAAGGAACTAAGTCATGGCTTGATCCTGATGGATATGAACGTCCTGACGTTACAATCCAGCTATACAGAGATGGTAAGCTTTATAAGGAAACCAAGCTTTCGGCAAATAACACCTTTAGCTTTGAGGGATTGTATGAATACAACTTAGGTTGGAGCAATGATGAAGGTGATATGAAGGCTACTGCCGATGGTCATAAGTTCGTATACGAGATTAAGGAAACAGGTGCTGACGGCTATGATGTTTCAATAGATTACGGAGTTGATAAATTAACCGTTGAAAATGGAATTGCCAAGGTTAATATTACTAACAAAATCACTCAGAGCTATGTAGAATTGGTCGGAACAAAAATATGGAATGATGCAGGTGATTCAAGTAAGAGACCTGCAGTAACCATTAATCTGTATGCTACAGATACCTGTGGAAGAAATAAGGAGCTTGTAGATACCTATGTAATACCTAATACAAGTTCAAGCTATGAATTTGGTGTTCCCGGAAGGAAACAGCTTCCTATGTATGATGATAATGGTAAGGAAATCATCTACAGTGTAGAAGAGGCTGCGCTTGAAGGATATATTTCATCAATTAGCTTAAATGTTATTACCAACACTCCTAGTATGATACGTATATCTAAGATTGATGCTTCTACTCGTGAAGAGCTTCCGGGTGCAGTATTAAGTCTTACCAGAAACAGTACTAAGGAAGAGGTAGAGAGATGGAAGTCGACAGATGTGCCTCATTATATGGAAGCTCTTGCAATTGGTGAAGAGTATACGCTGACTGAAATTTCCGCACCTGCCGGCTATGTAGTAGCTGATCCGATTACATTTACAGTTAATGCAGGTGGAGTTGAACAGGTTGTTACCATGGAAGATGATCCTATCATCGGTGCTGTAGAATTAGAAAAGCTTGATTCAGAAACTCGTGATAAGCTTACCGGTGCAGTATTTAATCTGTATACTTCTGATGGTAAGGTTGTTTCAGCAACAGGAAGCAATGGAAGCTATGTATATTCTAAATCAGGTTCAGGAACTACATCATTTGAGGTTTCCGGTGAAGGCCTGTTAAGAATTACCGAATTACCATATGGTTCATATTACTTTAAGGAGGAGAGTGCTCCGGAAGGATATGAAATTAGTAAAGATACTATTAGCTTCTCAATTGTCGATCAGGATGCAAGTATTGCGGTTTCGTGTCTGAATACTAGAAAGAGCGGAACTGTTAGATTGACAAAGGTCGATGCAACAGGAACTACTGCATTAGCAGGAGCTGTATTTGAACTTTACAGCAAGACTCCAAGAACATCAGGACAGGCAGCAGCAAGTACAGTATTCTCTGATGCATATTACAGATATGGTACATATACTACTGATGAAAATGGTGTGATTGATGTTGGTGATTTGCCATGGGATTCATATTACTTTATTGAAACCAAGGCTCCGGATGGATATGTAACAAATAGAGATTTGAATGGTGATTCTCTTGTTTACTCCTTCGAAATCAATGCCGAATCAGTTAGCACAGTTCCTATTGTTCTTGAATCGGTTAAGAATTCACCAGGTGAGGTTGAAGGTGAAAGAGTACCTGAAATTGTATCGGGAGTCCTGGGTGTTAGAGCTGCTCCTACAAGCGGAGTTCTCGGAGAGAGAGTTGGACCTGCCACAGGAGATGCAAGTGCAATTGCATTATGGATAGCATTGTTGGTTGCATGTGTTGGTACAGTTATATGGTTGCTATCAGCAAAAAAGAAAAAAGTAAATAAGTAATTATTTTAATCCGGTCGAAGTAATTCGACCGGATTTTTTTGTATATATATAATTTGTTAAAGAGCATAAAATCGTTACTTTTTCAATAAAATCAAAACTAATGTCACATTTGAGGCTATATGTATTATTGACAATACATTTGTGAAAGTGATATATTTTGTTACAGTATCACAAAGAGGCAGTGTTACGGAGGACAAGAAAAGATGGATAAACTAAGAATTGTAGTTATTATTCTTGCTTGTGTAGGGATTGGTGTTTCAGGTGTGATGATTTTTAAAACTCAATCAGAGTATAATGCTGCATCCAAGGAATACAGTAATTTGGAAAAGTATATAGAATATGATTCTAAGGGTGAGAACAACACAGATGAACATATAGTGAGCGAGAATTCACAGAAGGAGCTTAGGAGAAATTATAACAGGTCTGATTTTCCTTCTATAAATATAGATTATGAAGGTTTACATAGTGTAAATGAGGATTACATAGGCTGGTTATATGTAGGCGGGGCAGATATCAGTTATCCTGTGGTACAGGGAGAGGATAATGATTATTATCTTCATAATACCTTTGAAAGAGAGAGTAATTTCGCAGGTTGCATTTTTATAGATTGTGATGATAAGAGTGATTTTTCAGGATGGAATACCTTCGTATATGGCCATGCAATGAAGAATGGCACGATGTTTGGAAATCTTAAAGCATTTAGGAAAAATGATACGGTCTATGATGAAGATTCATACATATATATGTTTTTACAGGATGGAATTTATCGTTATAAAATCTATTCTTACTATATAGATAAGAAGGATAGTGAGATGTATTATTCCTGCGACAATCTTAAGCAGTATCGTCAGTATTTAAGAACTGCTAAGGATAAGTCTGTAAGGGAGTGCGATACTGAGGTTTCTGAGGAGGATAATTCTATTACCCTTGTAACCTGTTCGGGAACAGCATCGAATAAACAGCGTTTTTTTGTACATGGTATTTTTGTAGACAGATATTTATACGAATGAATTATGTTCGGCTACAAGTCAGGGACTGAACATTAACTATAAATTATAAGTAATACATGTGAGGATAAGGAAATGAAGATGAAAAAAAGTTTCAAAACTGTCGTTGCGATTATTGCTCTGATGGCAATGCTTTTAGAGGATACCTATAGTATTGCAGCCAGTATGAATGGTGAGGTATTAGAGAACTATGCCGAGAATGCCGAAGAAAACAGTAAAGCTCAGACTGATACATCAGTTGAGAAAAACGATGACTGTAATGAAGCACCGGATATTGAGGTTGAAGGGGCAACGCCTTTGGCAGAGGATGTTTCAGAAAAAGTAAACGACGAGGCAAATCCCATAGATGATTTAGCGAATAATCCTCAGGATTACGAGAATGATATTAATATTGTTGATTCTGATACAGATGCTAATCTTATTGAGGAACCTATACATATTGGAGACACCAACAAGGATACTGATAATGTTGGTGTTATTTCTGCGTCTATAGATGCATTTCAGGATAGGATTGAATCAAATAATGTTAGTGAAATAACATTATATGTTAATACAGACCAGATGCTTTCTAAGGATTCTTTCAGACTTGATTTTGAAGGAGCAGAAGTAAAATGCGATGCTCTTCTTAATACTGAGCTTAGTAAGTCAGAGGGTGGAATTTACAATGTAGTAGTAGAACATTCTGATATGGTAAGAATTAAAGCCGTTAAGCTATCAGAGGGACTTAGTGTACAGTATTCAATAAGACAGGACGGTAATCCACAGATTAAGCTTATTTCACAGGATGAAGCTGTACTTGATAAGTCTTTGGTGGTTTGTTCAAATGGCAATGAGATTAAGGGTGTAGGCTATGAAGCTGTTAACGTTAATTTTGATTCATCAAAGCTTTCTCTTAGCAATTCCTTTGATTTACATATTATGTCAGATGAGCAGGTAACATGTAACGGAGATATTGTTACTGATAACGTTGTTAAAAATATTTTAAATACAAAGGACAGTTTCCATATTGCATCACTGAATAATGAGCCCTTTGCTATTTATGTGGATGGAGATGTTTTAGCAACATATAAGGTAAACTCTGTTCCTAATGGCTCTATTACAATTGTATTAGCTGATGCAGTAGAAACTGAGAATGCTTCAGATGTTAAGCGTTTCGATGCATTTTCATCATCCTTTGCAGGTACCGGTTATGATAAACTTTCATTTTCAATTAGCTGCAATTCCGGAAATGTTTCAGATAATAATGTTAATTGTGCTTTAACATATGATTTTTATGTAGAAAGTGAATCAGAAGAAGTTACAGTTAATGGCAAATCATTAACAGACAACCGAATTACGCTTGATGGCAGTATTAATACAGTCAATGTTAGTGGACTTAACAAAGAGGCCTTTAAGATTTATGTTGATTATGATAATGATGCAGATTTAGATATTGCTTATGAAGTTTCTTCATTGGATGACGGAACCGGTTTGATTGAGTTTAATTTTGCAAAGGATGGATTTGTCAAAAAAGTATATGAATATGAGGATTCAAAGGTATATATTGAGGCCGTTCTTTCTGATGCAGCGTCTATTCCGGATAGTGCCTCTCTTAAGGTTACTGAAGTAACAGCTGAATCCGGCGATTATAATTATGGTGCTTATATGGAAGCACTTAATAATAATGCAGAGTATCTTACTGAAGAACAGTCAGAGGGTGTTAATACTTTTAATGAATCTAATACCTTATTATATGATATTGCTTTTATTGGCGAAGAGGATGGCAATGTAGTCGAATATCAGCCTGAGGAGGGTACTGTTAAGGTAAGCATCAGATTCAAAAATAATCAGTTGACAGAACAGCTTAATGCTGAAGCTGATTCTGATATTACCATTATTCATCTTCCACTTGCAGAGGATGTTAAAAGCTTAACTTCTACAACTGCAGAGGCAACTGATATTACAGCGGCAGATATTTATACTGATGTAGTTGCAGATAGTGCATCGATAAGCTCTGAAACTGCTGATTTTACATTACGTGATTTTTCTGTAACTGCTGTATATTCCAATGGTCAGGCTATTCTTAAGCCTGGACCTTCCAATAATTATAAATCTGTGCTTAATAAAGCCGTATATTATGGTCTTGTGGCTAATTCAATGAGCGTTGGCGGACATATGGATACCAACCTTGCTGTTGGTACTCTCGAGGGTTCTGCCAATGTAACTGCCGGTGCATATACAGGTGATAACAATCCGGGTAATTTTGTTGTTGGTGATTATATTAGCAACGGAATTTTCTTTGAATCCAATAAAACCGGAAAGCCATTTGTATTATTTACAACTCAGTCTTCTTTGGATCGAATGAATACAAAGAATATGTCCTACAATACAAAGGGTGTTGTATATAATACCGATCATTCCAAATCAGAGCTTCAGAATTATGTTAAGGGTCTTGTTTCCGGAGTAAGCAGTGCAGAATTGTCAGCATTAGCTAATACTTACGGATATGATTTTGAGGATATAGTTGTTGAAAACAAAGGAAAGTATTATCTGGATATTACTGCTTCGGGAGAAGGAACCTTTTATATTAATGTTAATAACTCCGTGAAGAATCCGTTTTCAGAAGCTGACAAGTTAAAGATTCGTAAAAATGAGAATCAGATTATTGTTTTCAATATTCTTAATACTGATATTACAATGCATAAGTTTTCAGTAGATCATGGAAAAGGATATGTTGGAAGCGACAGAGATGATAGCTCTGTTGATGAATATGCAAGAACAATAATCTTTAATATGCCTAATGCTAAAAATGTAAATATTTCTTCAGGTGTATTTGGCGTGTATATTGCTCCTAAGGCATATGTAAAAATTAATGCAACAAGTACCGGATGGCTGGTAGCAGATTCAGCTAAAAATGGTGGTGAATGGCATTGCGTATGGACAGGTATGCCATCCCCTGAAGCGACATATCCGGAGATTTCATTTAGTGCAACAAAGACTGTTAATGGTTCAACCCCTTCTGCTGATGAAAATAAGGCTTTTACCTTTAAGTTAGAGAAGAAGAACAGTAATGGTTCATGGACCGTAGTTGATACTGTTAAAAACGAAGGCAGTATGATTAAGTTTAATCCTGTTAAGCTTGAAGGAACCGGAACTTTTACATTCAGAGTATCAGAGTCAGAAGGTGTAAGCGGATATATTAAGGACACAACTATTTATACAGCTAATGTAGTTGTTACAAAGTCAACATCGTCAGTTACATCCGATGATGGAATTACGGCAGCCGCTATTTCAGATTATAAGATTACATCAGTTACATATTCAAATGGTAAGTCTAATGTTAATGCAATGACCTTCAATAATATTAAAGAGGGTGGGACTCTTATTGTTAGAAAAAAAGTTGCTTATGTTACTAATGCCAACCAATTCTATTTTAAGGTTAAGAATTCAGCCGGTGAATATATTAAGAATGGTTCATCAAAGGTATGGACAATTAATGCCGATGCTACAGTAACTATTTCTGATTTGCCATATGATACATACAAAATAGTTGAATGTGATTCTAACGGTAACGAGCTTGAACAGAACAAGCCTTATGCAATTACTTACTCAAGCTTAGATCAGAAAATTGTAATTGATGATAATAATCCAAAGGAATTTACTATTACCAATGCTTTAGGAAATCTTATTGTTAAGAAGGTAGTTAATGGTAATATTTCGGATAAGAAGTTCTATTTTACAGTTAAAGATGAGAAGGGAGCTTATGTAAAAAACGGTAGCTCTAATATATGGTCTGTTTCAGCAGGTAAATCAGTTACCATAAACGATGTTTCTTATGGTAAATATACTGTTACTGAAACAGATTCAGATGGTAATACTTCTTTAGAGGATGCTAAATATATAGTTTCCTACAGTAATAATGGAGCAGTGGTAAGTAAAGAGAATCCTACCCCGGTTATTACAATTACCAATACAGAAAAGGGCTCTGTTGAACTTACAAAGGTAGATTCTAACGGTTCAATTATTTCAGGAGTAGTATTTAGTCTGTATAGAAGAGAGTCAGCATCGAAATCCACATTAATTAAGACTGTTGGTAGCAATGGCTCTTATGAGTGTGTATCTCGTGGAACTGTTTCAGAGCTTGTTACTGATGAAAATGGTAAGCTTAAGGTTTCTAATCTTCCTGTAGGCGATTATTACTTTGTTGAATTAAGTGCCCCAAGTAAATATATTATGGCTACCGGCGAGGTTGGAGGCTTTACTATAGATGCTAAGGGTGGCAAGAAAGAAGTTAAGGTTGTTAATGGTAATTTCAGTGCAGGTGTAACCTTTAGAAAGGTTGATGCAGATGATATAGATAAGGGACTTGAGGGTACTGCTTTTGATTTGTATTACATGGCTCAAAATGCTGCATCTTATACTAAGCTGGGTGCATATTATGCTGACAATAATGGTTATGTAACAATAGAAAACGGACTCCAAATTGGTGATTACTATTTCGTTGAAACAAAGGCTGTTGATGGTTATGAAACAACTGATGAAAAATATTCGTTTACTATTGATGCTAATGCTTCGGGAAAGATAGTTAATATAAATAATTCCGGTAAGCTTGTTACTATAAAGAATAATAGAAAACCGGGTAAGGTTTTACTTAAGAAGTATGACGATACTAAGAGTGAGCTTTTAAATGGTGCAAAATTTGATTTGTATTCGACCAATCCATCTACTGCATGGCAGAAGCTTACTTCTAATTTCAATAACAAGACATATTACAAATATGGTGAATATACTGTAAATGGATCATTGACAGTGGAGAATTTACCTTGGGGTGATTATTTCTTTGTTGAAACAGAGGCACCAAGTGGATATGTTACTGATACAGAAACAAAATATTCCTTCAGAATAGGTAAAAAGTCATCCGAGGGAATTATTCTTGATGCAGGTGTAATAGAAGCATTTAATACACCTGACACAGGCAGTATACAGCTTATAAAGTACGGTGAAGAAAAGGATGCACTTAAGGGTGCAAGCTTTAAACTGTATAGAAATGGATCTCTATATTCTGACACAGTTTATGTAACTAATGAGAATGGTGAGATAAAGGTTTCAGGCTTGCCTTACGGAACCTATTATTTTGTTGAAGTTAAGGCTCCTGTAGAATATGTTACTCCTTTGGCTGACGGTGCTAAAACGGCTTCTGTTGTTATTGATGAAAATACAGCTAAGGATTCAAAAAACAAATCAGTAGAATATTTAACAATTGAATTTACCAATAAGAAAAAGTATGGCTCCCTTGAATTACAGAAGGTTGATGACAAGGGTAATAACTTAGCGGGCGCAACCTTCTATCTTGTCAAGGTTGAAAATGGTAATGAGAAGAATGTTAAACTTGAAGGTAGTGACGGAGTATACGAATATAATAAAATCGCAGGTTCTATTTCTACTAAGCAGGTTGTTGAATGTTCAAATACCGGTTTGCTTACAGTAAATGGTCTTCCTTATGGCGTATATCGTGTATATGAAGACGAAGCACCTAAGGGCTACAAGATTAAAGATGGATATCTTGAATTTGATATTACAGAGGATGGAGAGTATAAAACATATAATTTTGAAAATACTCTTATTCAGGCAGGGGTTAAATTCCTTAAGGTAGATGCTTCTCAAAAGGTACTTGCTAATGCTAAATTCCATCTTTATAAAAAGGTCGAGGATACATTTAAGGATACCGGTGATGTAGGAACATCTGATGATAAGGGTATCGTTTTAGTGAATGGACTTGGAGCGGGAGAGTATTTCTTCAAGGAATATAGTCGCGAGGAATATCAGGCAATCGGCTCTGAGCTTGCCGGATATGCGGATAATTCTAAGAACGAGTATTCATTCAGAATTACAGCAGATGATAATGGAAAAATTGTTACTATTAATAGTGGTATTTCAGTTGATGGAATGCAGGCTGTAGTAAATACTCCTCTTGAAGGCAAAGTCAAATTATTCAAGTATACAACAGTGAATGGCGAAAAGGTCGGCCTTAAGGATGTTGTATTTGGTTTATATGATAATAAAGATAAATTGATTAAGAAGATTTCTTCCGATGAGAACGGATATGTTTATGCAGAAAATCTTCCATGGGGTCAGTATTACTTTAAAGAGCTTGAAACCTCTTCGAAAATGATTTTGGATTCTAAGTCAGAGTATCATTTCGAGATAAATGCTTTAAATGTTCCTGATGAAGTATTTACAGATATTGATGGAAAAGCTCTTGAGGTTGAAAACAAACCTATTTATGGTAGTGCAAAGCTTGTTAAGAAGGATAGTACAAGTAATGAAAAAATAGAGGGTGTTACATTTGCTTTATATAATGCCAATGATAATTCTGTAGTATCCGGTTACGAGAAGCTTGTGACTGATGTAAATGGTGTTATTGAAACAAATAAAAATCTTGAAGCAGGTAAATACTACTTTAAAGAAATTGATTCGACAGATGATTACTATTTAAATAATTCACAGTTCTTCTTTGAAATCAACCAGTCCAATATGGACGAGACTGTTTTAGCAAAATCAGTTGATTCAGAGGAAGGTGTAGCATATAACAAGCCGGTTCCCGGAAATGTTGAATTATTCAAATATGAAGTTGTATCCGGTAAAAGAAGTGGTTTATCAGGAGCAGAATTCAAGCTTTATAAGGAAGATAAGGCAATAGGATTCATTCCTTATAGTACAGAGGTAGATACATATACTACTGATGCTAACGGAGTTATTAGTGCAAGTAATCTTGAGTGGGGAACCTATTACTTTAAAGAAATTACACCACCTACCGGTTATGAAAAAAATGAAGAAAAGATAGAATTTGTTATAGGTAAAGGTCAGTTGGATTATACCGGCAATGCCAGATTATCTATTTCTAATACAAGAAAGTATGGTTCTATTAAGCTGGTTAAAAAGTATTCTGTAAATGATGAGGTAAAGGGTACTCTTGAAGGTGCTAAATTCAGTTTATATCAGTATGTAAACGGCAAGGATGATATCAAGATTCCATCAGCTGAACAGGATGGTCTTTATACAACTGATAAAAACGGAGAAATTCTTGTAGGCAATCTTGAATGGGGCTCATATTATTTCTATGAAGAAGAAACCAAGGGACCTGATTATGCGCTTCCTACAATCAGAAGAGCACCGGCAAATGGTTTCTTAGTAGTAGATGCATCAACTGCCGGAATAGATAATCCTAATGAAAGCGACCTTGAGCTTTATGTAGAAATGGTCAATGCTAAGATTCGTGGTAATGTTGAGCTTGTTAAGTATGATGATTCTAATCCTGCAAATGCTTTAGCCGGTGCATATTTCAAGCTATACGATGAAGCGGGAAATGAAATTGGACTCAAGGGTAAAAATGGTGTTTATACCTTCGATGAAAAAGCAACAGAAGCCCGTGATGAAAAGGGTTATATAGTTGATAATGCTGGAAAACTTGTAGTAAAGCAGCTTCCTTACGGTAATTACTATTTTTATGAAACTGTTCCTCCTAAAGGCTACAATATTAATCCCAATAAGGTTGAGTTTTCTATTAAGGATAATCAGAAAGCAGAAGATGAGCCACAGATAAAGGTATCATGTATTGATTCTGAAGTCTCAGCCGGAGTGGAATTCTATAAGACCTATACTGCTTCTACTAATGAGGAAAAAGCACTTTCAGGTGTTGTATTTGAACTCTTTAAGGTTGGTGCTTTAGAAAATGGTTCAGATTTATCTTTGGGTCAGGTAACCTCTGATATTAACGGTAAGGTTTCTAAAAATGGTTTATCAAGTGGTAAATATTATTTTGTTGAAATCTCTGTACCAAATGATGCCTATGAAATGATTGATAATCGTTTATCATTTACTATTAATGATAGTGATAATGGTAAGATAGTTGAACTTGAAGAGAATGAAGGTATTAAGAATAATACTGTTGTAAATGCTCCTAAGAAGGGTGCTGTTAAGCTTGTTAAGGTATTTACAATTAATGGATCAAAGTCAGGAGTTCTTGAAGGTGCAACATTTGATCTTAGAAGAACTGTAGATGATAGTCTTGTTACTACAAAGGTTACTGATGCAAATGGTGAGATAGAAGTTAAAAATCTTCTGTGGGGTGATTACTATTTCATAGAAACATCTGCTCCTAATGGGTATGATTTTGATGAAAATAAGAAATACGGCTTCACTATTGATGAAAGCAATGTACTGGTAGAACAATTCGTAGAAGCTTCCAATGCTCGTAAGCCCGGAAAGATAGAATTAGAGAAGATTGATAATATCGACAGTGCTCCTCTTTCCGGTGTTGTATTCGAATTGTACAAGGATTATGGTACTGACAATCAGACTCTTGTTTCAACACTTACTACTGTAGATGGAAGAGCACAGAAGGAGGGACTCCTTTTTGGAAATTATACTCTTTTGGAGAAGTCTTCTATTGAAGGTTATGTTAAGAATGATAACAGGTATGATTTTGTAATTGATGGTGATAATCTTTCGGCAGAATTTACAGGTTCAGATGCCATAGTTAATAACAGAGTACAGGGATATGTTGAATTATTAAAGAAAAATAGTGAAACAAATCAGCCTGTAGCTGATGTTCAGTTTGACTTATACAGTGGTGATAAAACAAATGGCAAATATGTTGCTTCATATGTAACAAATAAAGAGGGTTATCTTGTTATGTCGGATGGCTCCAGAAAGATAGGACCTCTTGATTATGGTGAATATTATTTCCTTGAGAATGTTCCTAAGGGATATTCTAAGGATGATACTGATTTGTCATTTAAGATACAGAAAAATGAGCAGGTAGTATATTTCACCGGTGATAGAACAGTATACAATACGCCTGTTCATGGTGGAGTAATGCTTAGAAAGACTGATGAAAATGGCAAACCCCTTGCAAATGCCGAGTTTACACTATATGCATCAACCCCTGCTAATATTGGACAGACTGTTTCATCTCTGTTTAATGATGGTTATGTGAAGTATGGCGTATATTATACGGATAATGCAGGTAAGCTTCTTGTTTCCGATTTACCATGGGATAATTATTACTTTATAGAAACAAAGGCTCCAAGTGGTTATTCTATTATCGATGCTGATAAAAAGTATGGCTTCGAAATAAATAAGGACAATTGCTCCGATGGTCAGGTAATTGATCTTGGAACTGTAAAAAATGCAGAAATGCCCGGAAGTATTATTCTTACAAAGGTTGATTCTGAAACTAACGAACCTATTGAAGGCGTGTCATTTAAGCTTTTCAAGAAGGAAGAAACGGGAGATGTTGATGTTTCAGCACTTTACGGAGCCAATGCAGGTGTGTTTAGAACATCTGCTGAAGGAGTAATTAAGGTAGAGAATGTAGCATGGGGTACCTATTATTTTGAAGAGGTACAGGCTGCTGATTTATATGAAGCTATTACTGATACGTACAAAGTCAAGAGCGCGGAAGTTACAATAAATGAACTGAATGTAAATGAAAAGACTCATATGATGGAGCCTAAGCAGGTTGTTGTTAAGAATAATAAGGGTTACGGATATGTAAGTCTTAAAAAGGTATTTGATGGGGAACAGCCGGGTAGCTATGCTGGTGTTAGATTCGCACTTGTGGATGATACAAACAGTAAAACCATAGGTGAATATGAAACTGATGCTGATAGTATGATTAAGGCAGAGGTTATAGGTGGTCTTACTTATGGTGACTACCATTTTGAGGAATTAAGTGTTCCTTCTGATGTAAGCTACAGCGTAAGTCCTTTTAAATTAAGCTTTACAATTGATAAGAGTAATTCTGTTGCTGCTCCTATTGAATTGACTTTTACCAATTCCGAGGTACGTGCAAGTGCACAGCTTAAGAAAACAGATGCTTTAACAAAACAGCCTCTCAGCGGCATTAGATTTAATGTATATGATTCATTAAATGATAAGGTAGCAGTTACATCGGTAGTTTCAGATGAAAATGGTATCGTTAAGGTTGAGAGTCTTCCGATGGGTAGCTACTATTTTCTTGAGGATAGTAAGTCAGCTGCACAGTTAGGATATGTTGCAGATGATAGCAAATATTATTTTGAAATTACGCCGAATGATAAGGCTATTGATGGGGAAGAACAGTTTGTTACAGTATATGGTGAGAACACACAGGATGCTGTAACAGTTGTAGAAAACAGTCCCGCTAATGGTACAATTGAACTGGTTAAGACCGGTAAGAGCATTCTGGGTAATATTACAAAGCTTGATATTACTGATGCTGAATTTGAGTTGTATAAGGACGGTTCTCTGTATTATGACAGTACTGAATTAAAGAAGTATATTAACGGTTCTTCTGTGGTTGTCAACAACCTTCCTTGGGGAACATATTACTTTAAGGAAATTAAGGCACCGGCAGGATATGTGCTTCCCGCAAGTGCTGAAACAAATTCTGTTGTAATTGATGGATTTTCTGTTAGTGATTCAATTACAACACCACTTACCTGTTCATTATGCGATGATTCAATAAGAGTATATATATCTAAGAGAAGAATTGCCGGCACAGAGGAATTGCCGGGGGCACAGCTTTCAATATACGAGGCTGATTCCTTAGGTAATAAGTTGTCTTCGGAATTATTAAGCTGGACAAGCAATGATGCTGCTAGGTTAATTGAGGTTGGAGGCGAGCTTTCAACAGGTCTTGTAAGCGGAAAATACTATTTAGTTCATGAAGATGCTGCACCTCAGGGTTATTCTATGACAAGTGATATTCTCTTTAGGGTAAATGAGGATGGAACTGTAACTACAGATGCTCGTGTGTCAGGAAGTAGTAACGGAATGACTATCATTATGGAGGATGCACCGATTGGTGTAAGCATTTCCAAGAGGGAAATGGGTACAAGCATTGAACTTACAGGTGCAGTACTTGGAATTAGTGATGGCAATAATGTTATTGATAGCTGGATATCTAATGGTCAGAAGCATGTTATTGAGGCCACGCTTGAGGTGGGTAAGAGCTATACTTTGGAAGAAATTAGTGCTCCAAAGGGTTATTACACCGCTGAACCAATAACCTTTGCCGTAAATTATGATGGTTCTATTAAGATACTTAAGGATTCTTCTGCAAGTGCAGAAATAGAAAGCAGCAGTGCAATCAATGGTAACAGTTATAATCTTGTAATGTATGACAGACCGATTTGCCTTGAAGTATCCAAGAAGCGACTTACAGGTGGAGAACAGGATTATGTTGCAGGAGCAGAGCTTGCACTGTATGAACAGAATGGAGATAAATATGAACTTATTTCCACCTGGACATCACCTGAAAACGGAGCCTTTACTGTAGATTCAGGATTACTTTCCGTTGGAAATAAATATAAGATTGTTGAGACAAAGGTTCCGGCAGGATATTCCAAATCAGATGATTTGTATTTTACTATTAAGGATTACAGTGACTTTACAAAGACTGATTCAAGAGGACGCGTTATTCAGAAGGAGGTAGTACTTGATGCTCCTATTAACACAGTGTTCTCAAAGAGAAGTGTTTCCACAGAGGATGAGCTTGAAGGAGCAGTACTACAGATTATTGATGATGATAATTCAGTACTGTGTGAATTTACTACTTCAGATAAGCAGACCATTGTTACTTCGATTGAGTCAGTTGAGAATATGTCCGATAACGAAAAAGAACAGTTTGCAGGATATAATGTAGTATGTAATGTTAAGCTTGTTGCAGGAAAGAGTTACAGACTTCATGAAGTGTTTGCTCCTAACGGCTATGCCTTAGCTGATGATGTAAGCTTTAAGGTACTTGAGAATGGTCTTACAACACCTGTAATTATTAAGGACAAGCCTCTTGAGATTAAGCTAAGTAAGAAGGATATTTCTAACAACGCTTACTTGCCGGGTGCTTCATTACAGCTTATTGATGGAAATAATCAAGTTGTTGCAGAATGGATTTCAGGAAATAAGCCTGTATTATTGACATTACGAAATGTTGAAAAAGAAGAAGCTGCACTGTATTCAGAGGTAATTCCGGTGCTGCTTCCGAGTGGTATGTATAAGCTCCACGAGGTGTCTGCTCCTTCGGGATACGAAATTGCAGAGGATGTAAATATTTCTATTGATGGAGCCTGTGTGAAAGCAGATAATGGTGATATTCGTGAAGAAACCATGTATGATTACAAGGCAGGAACAACAATATTTACAGGTGATAAAGAGTGGATTGCCCCTAGAAATTCAGATGGCCAGCTCTCACCTGATTTTACATATCCTGAAATTAAGATTGAACTTTATAGAGATTCGGTAGTTCAGGGTGAAATGGACAAAACGCCGATAAAGAGTGTTACTCTTAAAAACGGTACAACGAACTTTATGTTTGGAAATCTGCCTAAGTATCGTCTTGATGGTGGAAAGAATTATGAATACACATATACTGCTGTTGAGGTAATGCCTGATTATGATGGTACTCAGTATACATGCATACCTTTACAGACAACCAAGACAGATGACGGATTAACAACGAAGTATCATTCCGGATTTGTTAATACAGTTGCTCAGGAATTTACCGACCTAAGTGTTTCTAAAAAGTTCCTTCTTAAAAAGGATGATAAAGGTAATATTATAAAAGATATTTCCTATGATGACGTTACCATTTATCTATTACAGAATGGAAAACGAGTTGACGTTGATGGCGATGGTAAGGAAGAATTCTTCCAGATTAAGAATGCAGCTCTCGATAGTGAAGGTGTTGTTTCCTATGATTTTGCCGGATTGCCAAGATATGATCTTGCTACAGGTAATGAATATAAATATGAGATAGAAGAGGCTTTTGCACAGAATTATTCTTCTGTAGTTACCTATGGTAATATGGAATGTCAGATTATAAACACACCTAAGGATAATCCTGTTTCTATCCGTGGTAAAAAGGTATGGGTTGATCCTGATGGAAGTGAAAGACCTGATATTACAATTCAGTTGTTTAGAGACGGTAAGCTTTATAAAGAAACAAAGTTGTCTGCTGATAATACCTTTGCTTTTGATTCGTTATATGAATACAATCTTGGCTATGGTAATGATGAGGGGGATAATCCCGATACAGCAGATGGTCATAGATTTGTATATGAGATTAAAGAAATCGGTGCGACCGGCTACGATATAGCAATTGAATATTCAGGCGATCAGCTTACATTTGTAAACGGTGTTGCTGATGTTACAATTACAAATACCATCACTCAGAAATACATTAGTGTTGATGGTACAAAGCATTGGGATGATGCCGGTAATTATACAACCCGTCCCGAGATTACAATTAATCTATATGCAACAGATACTGCCGGAAGAAATCATGAGGTTGTAGATACTATTAAGATTCCTAATACAAATACTTCGTATTCCTTTGGTACAGATGGAAGAATCAAGCTTCCTATGTATGATAAGAATGGTAAGGTTATTAAATATGAGGTAGAGGAGGAGAAGCTTTCAGGATATATTTCTACTGTAAGTGGAAATGATTTCTATAATACTCCTTCAAAGGTTAGAATATCTAAGCTTGATGCCACAAATAGGGAGGAGTTACCGGGAGCTGTATTAGCACTTTGCAGAAAGGGCTCTTCAGATATTATTGATAAGTGGACTTCAACAGAAGTACCTCACTACATTGAAGCACTTGAGATTGGCGCAGATTATGTTCTTACAGAAGAAAGTGCTCCGGTAGGATATGTTCTTGCAGAACCTATTGAATTTACTGTAAGCTCTAACGGTATTGAACAGAAGGTTGAGATGCTTGATGACCCTATAATCGGTTCTGTAGAGTTAACAAAGGCCGATGCTACAACACGAGAAAACCTTGCCGGTGCTGAATTTATTCTGTATAGCGCTGATGGTACTAGAATTAATGTAACAGGTAAGGATGGAGAGTATGTATATAGCGAAGACGGTTTTGGTACAGATTCACTTAAGGTATCAAAGAAGGGGCTGTTAACAGTTGATGAGCTTCCATACGGTTCTTATTATTTCAAAGAATCCAAGGCTCCGGCAGGATATGAATTAACAAAGGATGAAATAAGCTTTTCTATTGTAGATGATGGTGTTAATGTTAGTGTAACTTGTCTTGATACAAGAGTTCTTGGATCTGTTACTTTGGTAAAGGTTTCAGATGATACAGGTGAAACGCTTCAGGGAGCTGAGTTTGAGCTGTACTGCAAAACCCCGAAAACTACAGGACAGGCTGCGGCTAGTACAATATATTCAGATGCGTATTATCGATATGGTACATATACAACTGATGAGAATGGAAAAATAGCTGTTGATAATCTTCCTTGGGATAGCTATTACTTTGTGGAAACAAAGGCACCTGAAGGATATGAAATTAGCAAGGATGTAAATGGTGATTCTTTATGCTATTCATTTACTGTAGACGGCTCTAATGCAGATGAGTCTGCAATCGAACTGGGAAGAATAGGAAACAAGAAGACTGATTTGTATGTCCCACCTGTTCTTGGTGAAAGAAGACCTGAAATCGTATCTGATGTGTTAGGTGTTCGTGCTGCTCCTACAGAAGGTGTTCTCGGAGAAAGAGTAGGACCTGCAACCGGAGATACAGGTAAGCTTATTTTGTGGATATTATTGTTAGCTTCATGCTTAAGCGTTCTTGTAGTGGTACTTAGAAGTAAGAAGTATATTAAAAAGAAATAGGTTACTATTCCGAGCTAGACTAAAGTACAAGCTGCTGAGGTCACAGGAGCGTAAGTAACAGAAATAGTTTTCTACGGACAGCGTGTATTCAATTACACGCTGTCTTTGCTAATTATTAAAACAAAGTAAATTAATAATAAACTCTATTTTATTAGTTTCAAAATTGATGCATGGAAATTCTGAAAATGCAGTAAAATCAAGGGATTGTGAGGTTGGATATAAATTAAAAACAAAACGTCATATTTGACTTGAAATGTGACGAAAAATTTGACAAAACATGAAGATGATTATATAATCTTTACATAAGATGAATTGAATATTGGCAAACTTATCGAAAGGTAAGGACGCAAAGCTATAGGGTCTGAACCAATAATTGTTTCCGAGGTAAGAGTAGCCTGGAGAGTTTCATCGAATAAGTTCCCAAGAGGGTAAGACCTAAAGAAGGATTAGCCGATTTGACTTGGTGGTTTTTAGGTGATGTAGATGAATAGAATCGAGAGGTGAAAAACATAAGACCGAAGTGTTTAAGCGTGAAGCACTAGATGGGTGTGGAGGCGCGTGGTGGTTAGGTCGTTGGTACAGTGCAGAAAGATGGATGTGTTTGGTACACTGTCATTGATGGTGCTGGTGGAGCGAAAGCTGCTGAAGGATACAAGGTTGATATCTGCGAGAGCGGTGAGGGATGATTGTTGAGAAGATAGCCAGTTGCCGGGTACATTGATTTGGCTGATGCTTTAGCATACTTGAAAAAGGATGATTTCTTCCGCGGGTGGATGAAAAGAAGAATTTTCAGGAGAGCAAAGGGTTGGTTGGAGCAGATGGATTCGTGATTGTCGCAAATTGACCAATATGAGATGAAATCTTATCATCCTATAACAATACATGTTACGCAAGAAAACCGGGTCTCCCACCCCGGTTTTCTTGATGTGTAAATAAAAGTTACTGTTTAACGGTAATTAAAATAAAAATACTATTGTATTTTCACTGTGATTGTGATATAGTTATTTGGCATTTGATTTTAGAATTGTATTTTGGAGGAATTGGAAATGTTAAGAACATTATTAACTATAGTTTTCATTTTAGTTTCTATTATATTATCAGCTATTGTATTAGCACAGGAAGGTAAGTCAGCAGGACTTGGTGCAATCAGTGGTGCGGCTGAAACATATTGGGGAAAGAATAAGGGTCGTTCAATGGAAGGTAAGCTTGTAAAGTTTACAAGGATTCTTGCAATTGCGTTTTTGGTTCTTGCAGTTGTTCTTAATCTTAAAGCATTTTGATTGTTACGCTCTTAAGTAATCTTAAGAGCGTTTTTTTTCACATTTTTAAATCGTTTTTTTAATATATTTTTTGAGGAAAGTATGTCGGAAAAGAATAAAGATAAACGAAAAAAGAATAAAAATAAGTATGATAAAGCTGTGAAGGAGCATTTTTCAGGAAAGGAGTATTCTTCAAAGTCTTCTAAGAAGGATAAACGGAAAAATCTCCATAAGAATGATGAGCATAGTTCAAAATCCGGTAGTGTAAAGAAAAATGATGTAAGCAAACGTCGCAAAGATATGATTATAGGACTTATGTCTGAAAAAAACTATGTTCCAATGAAAGAAAAGGAGCTTGCGATTTTTCTTCAGGTTAAGAAAAAAGATCGGGAAGAATTCAGCAGGATACTTACCGAGTTGGTAAAGGAAGGCTCTGTCAGTCTTTCGAAAAGAGGCAAATATTCTGTAAAGAATGGTAGCAGTATAACGGGAGTATTTAGAATTACTCAGCATGGTTTTGGATTCGTTCAGGTGGAGGGATATGAGGAGGAATTCTATATTCCTGTTGATGAGGTCAATGGAGCTATGCACCTTGATACCGTAGAAATTGTTCCTATTGCTTCGAGCAGGGGGAATCATATTACTGCGTCTATTGTTAATGTTATTTCAAGAGCATCAGATATTGTCGTAGGTACATTTGATAAAGCCAAGAATCACTATGGATTTGTAATACCGGATAATACGCATTTTATTCGTGATATTTTCATTCCCCTTGAACACTCAATGGGGGCTGTAGATGGGCATAAGGTAGTTGCCAAGCTTATTGATTATGGGTCTGAAACTAAGAGTCCTGAAGGACGAATAATTGAAATATTAGGTCACGCCAATGACCCCGGGGTTGATATACTGTCCATTATTAAGGGCTATAATATTCCTACTGAATTTCCGGAAAGAGTGTTGAATCAGGCAAATAAGGTTCCTGACGAGGTTATTGCAAATGATTATTTTGGCAGGCTTGACTTACGCGATTTAATGATGGTTACCATTGATTCAAAGGAAGCAAAAGATCTTGATGATGCTGTCAGCCTCTATACGGAAAATGACAATTATGTTTTAGGTGTTCATATTGCTGATGTGACTAATTATGTGCAGGAGCATTCTGCACTGGACAAGGAAGCCTATGAACGTGGTACAAGCGTATATCTTGTTGACAGGGTTATTCCGATGCTTCCCCATAAGTTGAGTAATGGCATATGTTCTCTTAATGAAGGAGTGGATCGTTTAACACTTAGCTGCATAATGACTATTGATAAAAAGGGAAATCTTATAGACCATACAATTGCAGAATCTGTTATTAATACTAATAAACGAATGACTTATACTGATGTAAATGCGATTATAGAAGATGGTGACGAGGCTACAATTGAGAAATACAAGGATTTAACGCCCATGTTCCTGCAAATGAAGGAACTGTCTGAGATTCTTAGAAAAAAGAGAGCCAAGCGTGGGGGTGTTGATTTTGACCTTCCGGAAACAAAAATTATTCTTGATGAAGAAGGTCATGTTAAAGATATCGCACCCTACGAACGCAATCTTGCCACACGCCTGATAGAGGATTTTATGTTGATGGCTAATGAAACGGTGGCTAAGCATTTTTGCGAGAGAAATGTTCCTTTTGTTTATAGAATCCACGAGAAGCCGGATATTGAGAAGATAAGGAAGTTAGACAATCTTATTCATAATTTTAATCTGGCACTTAAAATCAAAAACGACGAGATTAAGCCGGCAGAAATTGCAAGCTTGTTAGAGAAGATTAAAGACACTCCCCAGGAAATGCTTGTTAGCAGACTTGCATTACGTTCAATGCAGAGAGCAAAATACTCAACGGAATGTAGTGGGCATTTTGGGCTTGCATGTGATTATTATTGTCATTTTACTTCACCAATCAGACGTTATCCCGATCTTCAGATTCACAGGATAATTAAGGAAGAATTAAAGGGTAAGAAGCGTCACGAACATTATGAGAAGATTCTTGAGGATGTGGCAAAGCATTCCAGTGAAAAGGAACGAACTGCACAAGAGGCAGAGCGTGAGACTGATAAACTAAAAAAAGCTGAGTATATGCAGGCGCATATAGGTGAAACCTTTGAGGGAGTTATTTCAGGAGTCACCAATTGGGGAATATATGTTGAGCTTCCCAACACGGTAGAGGGACTTGTTCATATTTCCAAAATGGAGGGAGATTATTTTTACTTTAATGAGGAAAACTATGAATTAGTTGGTGAAATGACAAGAAAACGATATACCTTAGGTCAGAAGGTTGCAGTTGTTTGTAATTCTGTTGATATGTCTATCAGGGCTGTTGATTTTGTTCTTGATAGATAGAGTGCGAGGGAAGATATGGCAAAGGAAAAATCAGATTATAAATTAATAGCCAATAATAAAAAGGCTTATTTTGACTATTTTATAGAGGATAAATATGAGGCGGGAATTGCTTTGTTCGGTACTGAAATAAAGTCATTAAGAACCGGTAAGTGCAGTATTAAGGAATCCTATATTAAAATCGAAAAGAATGAAGTGTATATTATAGGAATGCATATTAGTCCCTATGAAAAGGGGAACATTTTTAACAGAGATCCATTGCGTACACGTAAGCTGTTGCTTCACAGGCATGAAATTAATAAGCTGGTAGGACGTCTCGATGAACAGGGCTATACACTTGTTCCTTTACAGGTGTATTTAAAGGGAAGTCTGGTTAAGGTTGAAGTTGGTTTGGCTAAGGGTAAAAAGCTGTACGATAAACGTCAGGATATTGCCAAGAAAGATATGAAGCGCGAAGCAGAGCGTGATTTTAAAATCAGAAATATTGATTAATATGGTAATTATTAAGTAATTTTGATATAATATTTTTTGTTGAGGGCTTGTAAAGGTTTCGACGGGGGTTTAGAAGTTAGGATAGCCATTCGTGGTCCCCAATCCACGTAAAAAGTGGGAACAAAATATAAACGCTAATAATTGCGCTTTAGCAGCCTAGTTGCTGCTTGTCGACCTTTGGTAGCCTACTGCCAAAGATATCGGCATCAAAGAGGTAGGGAACTTCGATTCCTAAGCTTTGCGGAATTGGAAGAAATATGAAGCTACCAAAAGTGTAAGCTTGTCATTTGGCGTGCGCTTGAGGGAATGATAAAGAAATGACTGTGATGGAAGAAGTCCTAATGGAAGAGCTTTCGGACGCGGGTTCGACTCCCGCCAGGTCCACTAAAACGCGAAGATAAGAACCACATCCAAGGTGCGTATCTTCATTGTTTTCAGAATGTAATTCATATAGTTCTCGATGTGAAATGGGAACAGGAAGACAATATTGAAGATAAACATCCTTTTTGCCATGATTTAAAATATTGTATACTAACGTAAAGTATATTGGTATACAATATACTTGTTAAGAACTGTAACATATGTAAATATACTCGGGAGGCTCTATATGAAAAGCATTTTTAGTAAAGAGGAAGTAAATACAGGTCGGCAAATAGAAGTAGATATTGCTAAGGCAATATGTATAATTGGTATGGTTATTGTACATTGCTTCGAAATGTATTACTGGGAGGATGCTGTTGTCGATTCTACGATTCAATTTGTATTTATATATATTTTGAATACTATTTTTGGAGCGTCAACATTTATGTTCTGTATGGGAGTTGGTTTGGCATATACCAAAAAAGATAATCCCCATCAAACTATAAAAAGAGGTATATTAATATTTGTTCTGGGATATTTATTAAATCTTTTATCCGGATTAGGTTATATAGTTCTTTTACATAATATGGAATACTTTATTCTTGCACTTATAATCCCTGATATTTTACAATTCGCTGGATTGGCATTAATTCTGTTTGGATTACTAAAAAAGCTAAAATTACCGGATTGGGGTATTGGAGTAGTCGCAATTGTCATGTCAATTATAGGTACTATTCTTCGCGGAATCGAGACCTCAAATGTATTATCAATTTTCTTTTTGGGAATGTTTGCCGGGATACATGATTCGGAGTTTTTGTGTGCACCATTTCCTTTATTAAACTGGTTTATTTTTGTTATAGCAGGCTATTGTTTTGCCAAGCTGCTTCGTCGTAGTAATAATAGAGGACGTTTGTATTGTTATTTCTCGGTGGTTTCGGCTATTGTAGTTATTGCCTATATATTAATTATGTTGCCTACAAAAAGTGGTTTATTAGGGAATATTTTCTGTTTTAATACCATTGCTACATGGGATGCGTTAATCTGTATTGCAGGTGCATTATCGGTATTAGGATTATATCATTTGGTTTCTAAAATCATTTCTGAAAAAGTAGCTATAATATTAACAAATGTAAGTCGCAACATAACAATAATATATTTTATTCAGTGGGTTCTTATTGTGTGGATAAGAGGTTTTCTTATGTCAAAAGGGATAAGTCAATTGTCTGATGGAGTTCTGCTATTGGAGGGCTTAATTCTATTTGTTATTTCAGCGTTGCTTGCAAAGCTTATAAGGCATATTCGTATGTCTTTCGGATGGTAGAAATAATCCCTTGAGGGGTGATACTACGCTAATTGACGGCAACTATTATCTTGCAGGAAAAGTTGATAGGAATGGAACAGTGAGTTTGGAAAATTTCATTCTTCGCCCTGCAACACAGATTACGATCTTTGTATTGCAATAATTGTGGTGAGATAGATAAAAGCCCCTCCTTAACCGGTCGGTTAGGGAGGGGCTTTGCCATGTGCGCCTTGCGGCGCACGTTTCTAATGGGTGAAAGTCCCTAATCCGCCCTAGTAGTGGGAAGGATACAGCCAATGACAAGGGTGTCCGCCGTGAGACGGAATCTGAAGGAAGTCGGATGGCAAATCTCTGGTCTGA
>JAZQOI010000104.1:0-11922 GCA_045627745.1 Lachnospiraceae bacterium
AGTAGCCATTTTTTGCAGAAAAATGAGCGGATTTTGAATGTTTTGAGGATTTCGAGAGCTCGTAGAGCGGAGAAATCCGGTATCGTTGGGGGCAAAATACCTTTTGACCCCAACATCATGAATATAGTTATATAGAAAGGACAACAAGATGTACAAGAAAGTGTCAGCCGACATGAGTTTTGTCGACAGAGAAAAAGAAATCGAACAGTTTTGGAAGGAAAACGACATATTCAGAAAGAGTATGGAGAATCGAAAAGAAGGACCTACCTATACCTTCTACGACGGACCTCCTACAGCTAATGGTAAGCCACACATTGGTCACGTTCTTACCCGTGTAATCAAGGATATGATTCCAAGATACCGTACAATGAAGGGCTATATGGTTCCAAGAAAAGCCGGCTGGGATACTCACGGTCTTCCTGTTGAACTTGAGGTTGAAAAATTGCTGGGCCTTGACGGTAAGGAACAGATTGAGGAATACGGTCTTGACCCATTTATCGGTAAATGCAAAGAAACCGTATGGAAATATAAGGGAATGTGGGAGGATTTTTCTTCTACAGTAGGTTTTTGGGCTGATATGGATGACCCATACGTTACATATCATGATGATTTTATTGAGTCAGAATGGTGGGCTCTTAATCAGATATGGAACAAAGGCCTTCTCTACAAAGGCTTTAAGATTGTTCCTTATTGTCCTCGTTGCGGTACACCTCTTTCATCTCATGAGGTAGCTCAGGGCTATAAGACCTTGAAGGAAAAAACAGCCATTGTTCGTTTCAAAATCAAGGACGAGGATGCTTACTTCCTTGCATGGACAACTACTCCATGGACACTTGCATCTAATATCGCCCTTTGTGTTAACCCTACCGATACTTATTTAAGAGTTAAAGCAGCAGACGGCTACACATACATTCTTGCAGAGGCTCTTGCTGATTCTGTTCTTGGTTCAATCGAAAGAGAGGAAGGAACTGCAGCTTATGAAGTTCTTGAAACCTACAAGGGAACAGACCTGGAATATAAGGAATACGAACCACTGTATCAGTGTGCAGCAGATTGTGTTGCAAAACAGCATAAAAAAGCATTCTTTGTTTACTGTGACGACTATGTAACAATGTCAGATGGTACAGGTATCGTTCATATTGCTCCTGCCTTCGGTGAAGATGATGCAAGAGTAGGCCGTAAATATGATGCACCGTTTGTACAGATGGTGGATGAACACGGTATCATGAAGGAAGAAACTCCCTTCGCCGGTATGCGTTGTAAGCCTACCAAGAAGGAAATAGAAGCCGGCGCCATCAATTGTGATATCGAAGTACTTAAGGAGCTTGATTCAAGAGGAATACTTTTTGATGCCCCTAAGGTTGAACATGATTATCCTCATTGCTGGAGATGTGATACTCCACTTCTCTACTTTGCAAGAGAATCCTGGTTCATAAAGATGACTGAGGTTAGAGATGACCTTGTAGCCAACAACAAAACCGTTAACTGGATTCCTACATCAATCGGTGAAGGACGTTTTGGTAACTGGCTTGAAAACATACAGGACTGGGGTATTTCACGTAACCGTTACTGGGGAACTCCCCTTAACATTTGGGAATGTCCTGACTGCGGTAAGCAGATTTCAATTGGTTCAAGAGAGGATTTGAAAAAATACAGCGGCAGAGATGATGCACTAACAGTTGAGCTCCATCGCCCATATATTGATGATTTTATTTGCTCCTGTCCGGATTGTCAGGGCAAAATGAAGCGTGTTCCGGAGGTTATTGACTGTTGGTTCGACTCAGGTGCAATGCCCTTCGCACAGCATCATTATCCCTTTGAAAATAAGGAAAAATTCGAAGCTCAGTTCCCTGCTCAATTTATTTCAGAGGCAGTGGACCAGACTCGTGGTTGGTTCTATTCTCTTATGGCAGAGTCCACTCTCCTCTTTAACAAGACTCCTTATGAGAATGTAATTGTTCTTGGTCTTGTACTTGATGAGAATGGCGAGAAAATGAGTAAGAGTAAAGGAAATGCCGTTGATCCCTTTACAGCCCTTCAAACAATGGGAGCTGACGCAATCAGATGGTATTTCTACATTAACTCAGCACCATGGCTTCCTAATCGTTTCCATGATAAGGCAGTTATGGAAGGTCAGCGTAAATTCATGGGAACACTTTGGAATACATACGCATTCTTCGTTCTCTATGCTAATATTGATGATTTTGACGCAAGTAAATACCAGCTTGAATATGATAAGCTTTCAGTAATGGATAAATGGATTCTCAGCAAGCTTAATTCTGTTGTTAAGGATGTTGACAATAACCTTGAGAATTACCGTATTCCCGAAGCAGCAAGAGCTCTCTCGGAATTTGTAGATGATTTATCAAACTGGTATGTAAGACGTTGCCGTGAAAGATTTTGGGCAAAGGGTATGGAGCAGGATAAAATCAATGCCTACATGACTCTTTATACCTCTCTTGTAACAATCAGTAAGGCTGCGGCTCCTATGATTCCGTTTATGACAGAACAGATTTACTTAAATCTTGTTAAGAGTGTTGATTCAAATGCTCCTGAAAGTATTCATTTATGCGACTTCCCGGTAGCCTGCGAGGAAATGATTGACAAAGAGCTTGAATCCAATATGGAGCATGTTCTTAAGACAGTTGTAATGGGACGTGCCTGCAGAAATGCATGTAATATCAAGAGTAGACAGCCTATCGGCAAAATGTTTGTTAAATCAGATTTTGAATTATCTGAGTTCTACAAAGAAATCATTGAGGATGAGCTTAATGTTAAGGAAGTTGAATTTACTGATGACGTTTCTGATTTTACTTCCTACAGCTTCAAGCCTCAGCTTAAGACGGTAGGACCTAAGTACGGTAAGCTTCTTGGTGGCATTAAAAAGGCACTAGAAGAACTTGATGGCAATGCTGCTATGAACACATTAAATGTTACAAATGAACTCAAATTTGACATTAATGGTGAGAACGTTGTATTATCTAAAGAAGACTTGCTTATTGAAATGGTTCAAAAGGATGGTTATGTTTCAGAGAACGATAATCAGATGACAGTAGTTCTTGATACCAATCTGACACCGGAGCTTATTGAAGAAGGCTATGTACGTGAGCTTATTAGTAAGATTCAGACAATGCGTAAGGATGCCGGCTTCGAGGTAATGGACAAAATCACAGTCTATGCTAAGGACAACGACAAATTAAAGAACATCCTTTCATCACATAAGGACGAAATCATGTCGGTAGTTCTTGCAACAGACATTGTCTTTGACAAGACAGAAGGCTACGAAAAAGACTGGGATATCAATGATGAGCATGTTTCTCTTGCAGTCAAAAAAAAATAAAACAGAATTAATCATATTAGGAGGAGATTTACGTGGTTAGCACAAAACAGAATCAGTTTGACAAGGAAGCATTTAAAAAAGAGGTTAAAGACAACATCAAAACGTTATACAGAAAAACTCTTGAGGAAGCTTCGGAACAGCAGATATTCCAGGCAGTATGTTATACAGTAAAGGATACTATCATTGACAACTGGATGGAAACACAGAAGGCTTATGAAAAGAAGGATCCTAAGACTGTTTATTACTTATCAATGGAGTTCCTTATGGGACGAGCTCTTGGTAACAGTCTTATTAACTTAAAGGAATACAAGGAAGTTGCAGAGGCACTTGATGAATTAGGCGTTAATATTGACGCTATTGAGGATCAGGAGCGTGATGCAGCTCTTGGTAATGGTGGTCTTGGCCGTTTGGCAGCATGTTTCCTTGATTCCCTTGCAACCTTAGGCTACAGTGCTTATGGTTGTGGTATCCGTTATCGTTACGGAATGTTCAAGCAGCAGATAAGAGATGGTTATCAGATTGAAGTACCTGATAACTGGCTTAAGGATGGTAATCCATTCGAGCTTCGCCGTCCCGAATATGCCAAGGTTGTTAAATTCGGCGGTTATGTAAAGGTAGACGTTGATGAAAACGGTAAAAGTCATTTCTCACAGGAAGGCTATCAGTCAGTACAGGCAATTCCTTATGATTTACCTATAGTTGGATATGGTAACCACATTGTTAATACATTAAGAATCTGGGATGCACAGCCTATTGAATGCTTCCAGCTTGATTCCTTTGATAAGGGTGACTATCGTATGGCTGTCGAGCAGGAGAATCTTGCTAAGAACATCTGCGAAGTGCTTTATCCAAATGATAATCACTATGCAGGTAAGGAATTAAGACTTAAACAGCAGTATTTCTTCATTTCTGCAAGTATTCAGGAAGCAGTTGAAAAATATATGCGTACTCATAAGGATATCAAAAAGCTCTATGAGAAGGTTGTATTCCAGCTTAACGATACACATCCAACAGTTACAGTTGCAGAGCTTATGCGTATTCTTATGGACGATTACAATTTAGGTTGGGATGAAGCATGGGATGTAACTACCAAGTGTTGTGCTTATACCAACCATACAATTATGTCAGAAGCACTTGAGAAATGGCCGATTGAGCTCTTCTCAAGACTCCTTCCCAGAATTTACCAGATTGTTGAAGAAATCAATCGTCGTTTTATCGACCAGATTAGAGCAACCTATCCGGGCAACGAAGAAAAAGTTCGTAAGATGGCTATTATTTATGATGGTCAGGTTAAGATGGCTCATCTTGCTATCTGCGCCGGCTTCTCAGTAAACGGTGTAGCAAGACTTCATACAGAGATTCTTAAGAATCAGGAGCTTAAGGATTTCTACGAAATGATGCCTGATAAGTTTAACAACAAGACAAATGGTATTACTCAGAGAAGATTCCTTCTTCATGGTAATCCACTTCTTGCTGACTGGGTAACAGATAAGGTTGGTTCTGACTGGATTACCAATCTTCCTAAAATCAACAAGCTTAAGGTTTATGCAAGTGACGAAAAAGCACAGCATGAATTTATGAATATTAAATATCAGAACAAGGTTCGTCTTGCAAAATATATTCTTGAGAACAACGGTATTGAAGTAGATCCCCGTTCAATCTTTGATGTTCAGGTTAAGAGACTTCACGAATATAAGAGACAGCTTTTGAACATCCTTCACATTATGTACCTCTATAATGAGATTAAGGAACATCCTGAAATGGATTTCTATCCAAGAACCTTCATCTTTGGTGCAAAGGCTGCTGCCGGCTACAAGAACGCTAAGCTTACTATCAAGCTTATCAATACTGTCGCAGATGTTATTAACAATGATGCATCCATTAATGGCAAAATCAAGGTTGTATTTATTGAAGATTACCGTGTAAGTAATGCTGAGCTTATCTTTGCTGCTGCAGATGTTTCAGAGCAGATTTCTACAGCAAGTAAGGAAGCATCCGGTACAGGAAACATGAAGTTCATGCTTAACGGTGCTGTTACAATCGGTACAATGGACGGAGCTAATGTTGAGATTGTCGAAGAAGTAGGCGAAGAGAATGCATTCATATTCGGTTTATCTTCTCAGGAAGTAATTGATTATGAGAACAAGGGCGGCTACAATCCTCAGGAAATCTTTAATAATGACCCTGACATTCGTAAGGTTCTTATGCAGCTTATTAACGGCTTCTATGTTCCAAACGATCCTGAAATGTTCCGTGATTTATATAACTCATTATTGAATACACAGTGTACACAGAGAGCGGATACATACTTCATTCTCAAGGACTTCAAGTCTTATGCAGAAGCTCAGAAGAAGGTTGAAGAAGCATACAAGGATGAGTCACGTTGGGCTAAGATGGCTATCCTCAATGTAGCTCACTCAGGTAAGTTTACATCAGACAGAACCATCAAGCAGTATGTTGATGAGATTTGGCATCTTGATAAGGTTACCATCAAAAAATAATAAATAACTAGAAATAAAGCAGATGCGGATGCATCTGCTTTATTTTTATCTAAATATTCCTTCGTAATACGCCGCTTAGTATTGCCCTGAGAAAAACTACGGGGGCATGACGCATGTCTGCTCGTACAACTGTTTTTGATTTAACAGGCAAGAAATAATACATACAGCTTGTAAAGGCTTTTATACTCTTCCAGGATTTATTCAGCTCATCATATGGAACAGTACCTGCTTTTCCCCACGTAGACAGCTTAATTAATGGCACATCATTCTCTCTCTCAATAATTCCTGTAATCAGTGCAAAATGTTTTTTCATGCCCTTAGTGTCATAACCTGTTTGTTCTGATAGCGTGTAATCCCCAAACAGCCTTAAAGAATGCTTGTTTAGTGAAGTTAACAGAACAACTGAACCGGCTTTATCAATGCCTTCTTTTATAAATTCAAGACCATTATCATAGCTTAGAAATCCTGCTGGTTTCGAATACACATGAAGTAACAGGTCATTCATTCTTGCATACCTTAATGTACCACGTATGAAGCCTGAAATACTCATTCCCAAACTAGGTGGTATATATTTAATGGGATTGTTATTTCTTCGAAATTTGTCATATATACGTCGCAATACAGGAACTTCATATACAAACATACGCCTGTATATACTCTGCATAAAGCAAACGTACTCTGTCTTATCTATATCAGGCTTCATTGCAGCCTTAAGATTACCTGAAGACAAGGAAAAAACCTCAGGGTATTTTCCGCATAAAATTCTAAGCATATTAGCACAGGCAACAGAACCACAACCGGCATAAGCCTTGGTATTGGAGGCATACCACTCCTGATTGCCACCGTAGGCATTATTATTATCATCTTTAATTAATAACCTGTTTTCTAAGTTCATAACTCCCTCAAATATCAATACCTATCAATAATATGACGACAACAAATCCCATACATAATCTTCAGCAAAAGCCATCTGCCAGGATGCAACTCCCGCAAGGTTGTTTTCCTTCATAACATCAAGCTTGGCTTTAAGCGAATCTCTATCCTCAAGCCATATTTTTACTGTTTTTTGACCTTTTTTCCACTCAGCATAATTCTGACCTGTTTCTTCATCCCATTTGGCGGTAACTCCTGCAGCATTAACTGATTTCACACCTTCACCCATAGGAATAGTCTGAACCTCAAGAGTATATGGAATTATACTCTCTTCAAGAGCATCCTTTTCCTCTTGTGTTACTGTCGCTGCTTCTAACTCACTCTCTTCTATGTTTCCTCTTTCAGCAGCTAATTCAGCTTCTGTTTTAGGTGTTTCAGTCCATAATCTGGTATATAAAGGTACCGCATTTATGATTTTATTGGCAGGTACCTCTTCAAGAGTTTTCTCTATACCGGCCCTAACAAAAGGAAGAGACGCAACAGAACCACTTTCAAGGGAACTGGTGAAATGTTCATCATATCCCATAATAATAACATAATCGCAAAATATTCCCTGTTCCTTACGATTGAAAAAATCATTATAGCCCTGCGGAACATAATTATCTACAGAAAGAACAATTCCTCTTTTTCTACATTCAATAGACAGCTCGCGCAAAAACTGAACATAATGAGGTCCTGACTCACTGGGGATAGACTCAATATCCATATTCAATCCATCTAAACCGTACTTATCAACGTAGCTTAGAAGCTGATTAATCATATTGGCACGCTTGGATGCCTTGGAGAATATTTCAAAAGAGCTAACCTCTAAATGCTGAATATTATCAAACAGTCCCCATACCTCAACCCCCTTCGCGTGGCAGGTATTAACATAAGCCTTGGAGCCAATAGAATCAATTGTTCCATTATCATCAGAAACAGTAAACCAGGTAGGTGAAATAACATTGACTCCATGAGCGGTTGCAAGCAATTGATTAATCTGTGAATTGCCTTCTATGGAAGCAACATTGTTCCAGGTCAGATTAATAGGAAACGATCGGGTACTATCAGGAATAACCTCTGTTGCCACATCATTTACCGGTGTAAGTGTCTCATCATGAACATTACGCAAATACTTTGTCTCAATATAACCAAAAAGTAAATCTGACGCACAGACCTTCGTCCATTCACCCTCATTTTCAATAATCTCTACGGTATCTCCACCCTTTAAATCTTCAATTATCGAACTCTTCTTCTCTGTCGTTTCACGAATGGATGTATCCTCTGAAATAACACCCTTCTTAACAGTTCCCCACTCAGTCTTAATATTCATTCGATAAGGCTCTGTATCTCCACCGCATAGCTCGTAAGACAGATTATAATACTTCTTAAGAAAATCAAGAGCCATATAATGATCATCACCCTGTTTAATTATCGGTGCACATTCTAAGGCCTCTGTATTATTATTAAACACAAAGGAAGTCTCACCTATAACCGCCTTATCTATAGATGCTCCACGGGTATACAGATATGCATCTGTTTCAGAATCATAATAAAATCTGTCTGAATATTTCTCAAGAACCTCCGTTACAGGAATATAAACATGACCGTCCTTGACAAACATTGATTCTCCGGTTAATGCTCCGTTATCAATAATAACAGCACGATTATTATCAGCTATATCAAGATAGGAATATAAATCCTTCCTGTCCGAGGAATATTTAAGACTGTCAAACAGCCCCGAATTAAGAGCTACAATCACAACAGTAACAATTAGAAAAATAGCAACTATTGTAGGAATAAGTGCCCTAAAGAACTCGCTCTGACGCTGCTTCTTACTAACTTTTGTTCTCTTCATATTTCTGACAGTATTATCTCTTCCTGTCCGAGAATTGCCATTATTATACTGCTGCCCGGCTACACGTCTGTTAGGATTCTGTGGCGGTCTTCCATTCATATTCTGTCCCTGTGGTCTCCTGTTTGGATTAACCTGCCTGCCCTGATTAATATTCTGACCCTGCTGCATTCTGTTCACATTAGGGCGCCCCTCACCATCTGTCCTGTTTATTGGACGTCTATTGATATTGTTATATTCAAATTCATCATCGAAACCCAAAATATACCCTCCTATATTTCCGATAAACCTTCATTCTGTATATCCTATTCTACAATATATCGTTCCTATTATATCAAAAAAATACAATATAAGCAAAATACCAAGTTGAAAAGAATATGACTTTAAAGTATTATTATACGAGAATATCAATGTTTTCATAAAGGAGGAAAAATGGGCAAGCGTTCAATTAAAGAAAATAAAAACATATATCAGACAAGTCGCGAAAATCTTAATTATACAAGAGAAAAGGCTGCCGAACAGCTTCAGTTCATTTCAGCCGACCGAATAGAAAAAATAGAAAGCGAAAAAACATTTCCACATCCTGACGAAGTACTTCAAATGTCTAAGGTATATAAAACACCTAACCTATGTAACTATTTCTGTACCCATGAATGTCCTATTGGAATAGAATGTATGGACGAGATAGCTCATAAAGATTTATCACAAATTACATTGGAAATTCTTTCATCCCTTAATGCACTGGAGAAAACCAAAAACCGTTTTATAGATATTACAGTGGATGGTACTATTTCAGAGGACGAATTTAAGGATTTTATTGAAATACAGGCAGAGCTTAAGCATATTGCCAATACTGTATCCTCGCTTTCATTATGGGTAGATGAAACAATAAGCTCCGGAAAAATAGACAAGGCAAAACTCGATTCCTATTTAAATCATGAATCTAAAACAATATAACAAGAGGATATTATGATAAATACAAGTTTGTGTTACATCGAAAAAGACGGACAATATCTGATGCTTCATAGAACGAAAAAGAAGCAGGATTACAATAAGAACAAATGGATTGGAATAGGTGGTAAATTCTTAGAAAATGAAAGTCCCCTTGAATGTGTTTGTAGAGAGGCCTATGAAGAGACAGGTCTTACACTTAATAGCTGTAAGCTTCGTTCAGTAATAACCTTCGTATCTAATGAGGCACAAACAGAGCAAATGTTTCTCTTCCACTGCACAGATTTTTCAGGTGAGCTAATTGATTGTAACGAAGGTGAGCTTGCCTGGATTCCCATTCCTGAAATATTCAATCTCAATTTATGGGAGGGTGATAAGGTATTCCTAAAAAAAATGATGGATACTGATGAATTCTTCCTTCTCAAGCTGGTTTATGAAGGAGATACGCTGGTTACTGTTCAGTGGTAGACAGAGGCACATTTGAAATGTGTCATTTATCGTACTTATTTTGCATATTCAAATAAGCCTATCGCTATATGACCGCAAGATGCGCAAAAGCTTTATACATCAAAGCTTCTTAGTAAAAATATATCTTCACCTACGCCTCACCTAGAGGAGGGCGGCGTCCGCTTCCTGTTGTGACAGTTGTCCTTCATGGCGCACATACCACAACCGCCATTACAGGATGACTTGCCACTTCGTCTATTCTTAATTATTACATATAGCGCCCAACCAATTACGGTTATTAAAATCATACAGGTAATAATTGTTCCAATAGTAGGCATATTTAATCCTTTCTAAGTTAGCGTTCAGGCCACTGTTAGCGTTCAGGCCCCTCTAATCAAACAATGTCCAAGTATTCAGCCAATCTTCCAAGAAGATGCTTAGGTACATCAGCCTCAATTCTCACACCATTTTCAACATATTCCTGCTTAATTATCATGGCTTCTTCGTTAATCTCATTTACAAGCTTTCCCTTATCATAGGGTATCAGAAAACGTGCAATCCGGTTATCCTTATATACAGTCTCTTGTATAAATGAAATCAGTTCATCAATTCCTTTATCTTCCCTTGCCGAAAGATATATTTTATCGCCACGTATTACAGGGTAATCAATATCTTCACTACATTTATCAACCTTATTCATTACATAAATACAGGGAATATCCGTAACACCTATTTCCTGCAATGTATCATTAGTAACCTTCATCTGTTCAAGATGATGTTCATCCGATAAATCTACAACAATAAGTAGCAAATCTGCGTACTTAATCTCATCCAGAGTTGAACGGAATGCTTTTATTAGAGTATGAGGCAGGTTATCCAAAAAGCCTACCGTGTCGGAAAGAAGAAAGTCTTTTTTATTTCCCACATCAATTCTACGTACTGATGTATCAAGAGTAGCAAACAGCATATCTTCTTCAAATACTCTTTTCTCTTCCTTAGAGGTTAATGACTTGGAAATAAGATGATTCATAATTGTTGATTTTCCGGCATTGGTATAGCCCACAAGAGCAACCAATGGCAGACTGCCCTTCTCACGCCTTCTTCTCTTAATATCTCTGTCATGTTCAATAGCATCCAGCTCACGGCGAAGCTCACTTATACGCTTCTGAATCCATCGTCTGTCAAGCTCAAGCTGTGTTTCTCCAATACCTTTATTACTCTTACTGCCACTGGTACCGCCCTGACGTCCAATAGCCTCCCACATGCCTATAAGTCTCGGCATCATATAAGCAAGATTTGCAGACTCCACCTGTAGTTTTGCCTCACGGGTTTTGGCACGTTTTGAAAATATTTCAAGAATTAATCCGGTACGATCGATAATATGCGCATGTATTCTATGTTGAAGATTTTTAAGCTGAACAGGAGATAATGTGTCTTCAAAAATCAAACAGTCAATTTCCATTGGCTCTATTAATTCAATAATTTCCTCCACCTTACCGCTACCTATATATGTCGCTGACACCGGATGATCAAGACACTGAGTAACAACACCTGCCACCTCATATTCGCATGCCTTTGCCAGGGCTTTAAGCTCCTCAACAGAATAATCATAATTCATTTTGTCTTTAGTATCTACACCTACTATTAATGCTCGTTCCAAAATCATCCTCCATATTCCACTTTCTGTTATTAACAGTTGTCATAAACATAATTTAAGTGGGTATCCCTAAGCTACGGACACCCACTTATATTAATTGATTTGTGTTACTGTTCAGCTAGTACATCATTTTCTAAATAACTATACCATTTACGCAGAATGTTTTTGTGAGAGTGCAGTTCAAAAAACGTAGGCGTAGTGGTGCTACGCTGAGGCTTTTTGAATCTGTGCTATCGCGAAAACAGACAAGTAATATGGT
>JAZQOI010000105.1:0-62017 GCA_045627745.1 Lachnospiraceae bacterium
GAAGGTAGCAATTATTCCTACTACAAGGTAATAAACTATACAAGTAACATCAAGAAGGGTACTGCTAAGATAACAGTAATGGGTGTTAACGGCTATGCAGGCTACAAGACAATAAGCTTTAAGATTAATGCACAGCCTATTGATAAGACCTTCTTTACCTATAAGAATAATGTGCCTCGTTAAGGGATAGACAATTATTATAGATAAGCAATTTATAGGTTTATCTCTTGAGGAAACATTAGATGAAATTAATAGAACTGCCCCGGATTTTCGGGGCAGTTCTTGCGTGTGTAATATTTTTCTGAGAAATATTTTGATGCATTTTGAACTGTACTCTCACAAAAATATTTTACGTAAATGGTTATTTAAAAATTGAAGACTGATTTTTTGAAAATTTACAGTAAAATGTTGTATAATAGTTAATATAAATGCATTTTCGCTCGGTTGCCGGTCAGGGCCTGAACAGTAACAATATAATGATTATCATAAGTGTGTTTGAAAGGTATTAAGAATATGGATACTAATATTTATGCTATATTTTTTAGTCCTACGGGTAATACGGAATTGGTCACAAGAGCTATAGCAGGAGGTCTTGCCAAGGTTCTTACAGATAAGGATTATTATGCTATAAACATTACACCCTCCTTTAACAGAGAGGGTGCTTTGGAATTTGGCAAGGGAGACATTGTTGTAGTGGGACTTCCTACCTATGCGGGGCGTGTTCCAAATAAGCTTGAACCTTTTGTTGCGGAGGCTGTTTTCGGAGATGATGCAATAGTGATTCCTGTTGTTACCTATGGTAACAGGGCTTATGATGATTCACTGTATGAGCTGGCGACTCTTTTAAGGGACAATGGTATGAATATTGCAGGATACGCAGTTGTTCCCTGTGAACATGCTTTTTCCTCCGATATTAATTCAGGCAGACCTGATAAGGACGATATTAATGTTTTATTTGAATATGGTATGCAACTGGGGGAGGCATATAAGCAGGGTAAGCTTAAGAATATTCTTCCTGATGATATTGACAGACTTCATAAGGATGAACTTAAGTATTATATTCCCTTTAAGGAGAATCATGAACCTGCTAAGTTCCTTAAAGCTATGCCTAAGACTGATGAGAAAAAGTGTACCGGATGTGGTACATGTAAAGAAGTGTGTCCTATGAATTGCTTTGATAATTCGGTTGTTTCGCCTGAGGGTGTATGTATTAAGTGTATGGCATGTGTCAAGGCTTGTGAGACTTCTGCCAAGTATTTTGATGATTCTGATTTTGAATCTCATGTTGAAATGCTAAGAAAAGAATATGCTGATATAGTTAATAAAATAGAATTGGGTTGAAGCGTATGGTAAAGTCATGTAATGGTATATTACATAAGAATATAGTTGCCTGGATATGCATGATTATGGCTATTATCATGCTGGTGAGTCCTGTGTATGTATGGGCGTTTTCTGAGGAGAATGATACTACACAGATACCGGATTATATTACCGGGGAGACTCACGTTAGTCGTATTTCCACGGATAAGCCGATCTATACCTCCTTTGAAGAATTAAGAGGGAAGACAATCGGTTCATTAAATGGCGCAATGCCATCTATGGTTGATGCTGCTATTAAGAACTATGATTTAACAGTTGAATACTATAATTCCTTTGCTGATACGTTTCTTGCTCTTAAAACAGGAAAGGTTGATGCGGTATATGCTGATGAGCCTATTATTCTGTATTATATGTGCACCGATGATGAAATAACAGCAATAGATAAGTATGACTGTAGGTGTGGTTATGGCTATCTGCTTCCTAGGAATGAGGATGGTGCAGTTCTTCGTAATAAGATAAACAGCTATCTGGATGAATTGAAGAAATCAGGTGAGCTTGAAGAATTGCAGCAGAAGTGGTTTTATTGTTCTGATTATTGGGATACGGTTATTGATTATAAATCACTTCCTGATACTAATGGAACAATTAAGGTTGGTGTATATCCCCAGTCACCACCTTATACAATTTATATCAACAATTATGTAACCGGTTACGAAATGGAAATATTATATGGTTTCTGTAAGAAAATGGGTTATAAGCCGGACATATCTATTATAGATTCAGCCGCAATAACATCATCTCTGGGTACCAGAGTGGATATGGTATTCGGAGGCATTTGTATTCTTGATGAACGCAAGGAATCTGCTTATTTTTCTGATTCAATATATGATGCGGGTGTTGTTTTTGGTGTACTAAAGGATGGTGTAGAAATTCATTCCGAGTATAAGGATTCAATTGTTACATCAGTCAAGAATAGCTTTATGAAGACTTTTATTCGTGAAGACAGATACAAATTATTCACAGGTGGACTATTTGTTACATTGGCCATTACTATTGTATCTACTATTGTAGGGGGCTGCCTTGGATTGGTTTTTTATGAGATAAGGCACAGGAAGAAGAGAGCAGGAACTCTAATAATTAATGCCATTGAGAGATTTATGGAGAATACTCCTATGGTTGTTATCTTAATGGTTTTATATTACTGTGTTTTTAAAAAGGTGGCTATCGATGGCATTTTTGTAGCTATGATTGGCTTTAGTGTTTACTTTGCCGGTACTGTTGATTCCTTGTTAAAAGTCGGTGTGAGTGCAGTTGGCTTAGGTCAGTATGAGGCTGCAATTGCTCTTGGTTTTACATCCAATCAGGCATACAGGAAGGTGATTTTGCCACAGGCAGTATTTCATATTATGCCCAGAATTAAGTCGCAGGTTATTGGTTTGTTTAAAGGAACGGCAATTGTCGGATACATTGCTGTTCAGGACTTAACCCGTGTATCTGATATGGTTCGAAGCAGAACCTATGAAGCATTTTTCCCACTTGTTGCTACTGCCGTAATATATTACCTGTGTGCATTGTTAATTGCATTAATTTTTTCTAAACTGTTAGAATATATGGAACCTAAGAACAGACCAAGAAAAAAAATAGTTTCCGGAATTAAGGCGGCTCTGATTAAGGATATTTGTCGGGATCCTGTTGAGGAAAGCGAGATAATGAATGATAGAAATTAAACATCTAAAAAAAGAATATGAGCTTGCTACTCCCTTAAAGGATGTTAATGCAATCATTAACAAGGGGGATGTGATTTCTGTTATCGGTCCATCCGGTACAGGAAAGTCAACCCTGCTTAGATGTATTAATATGCTTGAAAAACCAACCCTTGGAGAAATACTTGTGGATGGTGTTAATATTGCCGGTGAAGGAATTAATCTACCTAACTACAGACGTAAAATAGGTATGGTATTTCAGAACTTTAATCTTTTTGAAAACATGACTGTTATTGAAAATATTTCTTTTGCGCCCATTAATCTTCTTAAGGCTAAAAAGGATGATGCTTTTGCGGAGGCAATGGAGCTGCTTAAAATGGTAGACCTTGAAGACCGGGCGTTGGCTTATCCTGATATACTGTCGGGGGGACAGAAACAACGTGTGGCAATTGCCAGAACTCTTGCAATGCATCCTGAGATTGTATTATTTGATGAACCTACCAGTGCTCTTGATCCCTGTATGGTTACTGAGGTACAGAATGTTATTGAAAATCTTGCAAAAAAGGGAACTACAATGATGGTTGTTACCCATGAAATGAGTTTTGCAAGAAGAATTTCCAATCGTGTGTTTTACATGGATGAGGGCGGTATTTACGAAGAGGGTACCCCTACTCAGATTTTTGATAATCCGCAAAAAGAGAAGACAATAGCATTTATACGAATGCAGAATACGCTGGATGTTGAGTATGATTTATCGCTGTTTGATAATCTTAATCTGGAACAGGAATATGGTAAAGTGTATGCCTACGCTTTAGAAAGAGGAATGGGTAAAAAGAAATTGATGCATCTCAGTCTGTGCATTGAGGAAGCTATGATTTCCATTAGTCATTTACCGGAGAAAAATAAAAACGTACGGTTCAGAATATGTTATAATTCTGTTAAGGATGATTTATCAATGGATATTGATTATAAGTTTAATCCATTGGATTATGAAGACAACAGAGATGATTTATCACTGATGATATGTAGTAAATATTTAAAAAATCCTGTATTTGAGAAGAGTATTGACAATAAATATGTGTCAACCTTCCATTCAACTATTGTATAAATTATTTTTATATTGGAGCTTGTTATGTCGAATCTGTATCTACCCGGATCAGCGGCAATTATTTCACTGATTCTATTAGTTGTATATTTATCTAAGGAAAAAGCAAAAATCAAAGAAAACGATATATATCTTGTTATGCTTTCATGTATAATGCTGGATTCACTTCTGGTGTTGGGAATATATATAAGCAGAAGAGTGTGTGACAGTCTGTTTTTAAATAAATTTCTTAACAGATGTGATTATATGGCATTGATAACCTGGTGTGCATGTCTATGTAAGTATTCTCTGGCTGTTCTCGTAAAAGGTAAAGAGGAGCGTGGCAAAAAATATCGGTTTGCTCAGAAATTTGTCGAAATATTATGCCTGTGTGAATGTATTCTTGTATGGATGTATAGCCTTGAACCGGTTATTGTTAATGGTTCTACTGTAGCAATGACAGGCAATGCGGTATATTTGACCTTTACAAGCTGCGCTATTTTTCTTGTATTTACTCTTATTGTTATTCTACACAATGTTAAGAGCATTAACCGCCATGTTATACCTGTATTTTGCTCCCTGGGAGTTGCTGCACTGTGTGCCATAGTGTATTGTTTTGATCCCTTTGTTTCCGGTGTGTCAATGGGACTTGCGATAGTTAATCTTATTATGTATTTCACCATTGAGAATCCTGATCTTTATATGCTTGAAAAGGTTAATTATGCCAATAGTCAGGCAATTAAGGCGAGTCAATCAAAGACTGATTTTTTGTCCAGTATGTCACATGAAATAAGAACACCTATTAATGCTATTGTGGGACTGGCTGAATGTATCAAAAATGATGCCAACCTTGAGTCGGCTAAGGCTGATGCAGATGATATACTTAATGCTTCTGAGAACCTTCTTGAAATTGTTAATGGTATTCTGGATATTTCCAAGATTGAAGAAGGTAAAATGGAGGTATTGAATAAGGATTACGATCCTTTGGAAATGTCCGAAAAGCTGGCTAAGCTTATTAAAGCACGTATCGGTGAAAAGCCTATTGAGTTAAGAATTGATTTTTCTAAGGATATTCCCGGTATGCTCAATGGTGATGAAACGAAGCTAAGGGTTATTATGACTAACCTGTTGACCAATGCTGTTAAGTACACAGACAGTGGTCATATTGATTTTATTATTAATTCCAAGAATGAAAATGATATTGCATTAATTACTGTTTCAGTGGTTGATACCGGTCGTGGCATTAAGGAAGAGACCATGAATTGTCTGTTTGATAAGTTCAACAGGCTGGAAGAGGATAAGAATTCCAATATAGAGGGTACCGGTCTTGGTCTTGCAATTACCAAGCATCTTGTGGATATGTTAGAGGGTACAATAGAGGTTAAGAGTACCTATGGCGCAGGCTCTGCCTTTACTGTAACAATACCTCAGAAAATTGTTATGCTTGAACGTAAGAATAGCGAAAAGGCTGTTGTTAGTGTCAAGGAATATCCGGACAAGAGAGTACTTATTGTCGATGATATTTCCATAAATCTGTCTGTTGCAAAGCGACTATTAGCATCCTATAAGATTAGTGTCGATACAGCTCCTTCCGGTGAAGTATGTATTGAAAAGTGTAAGGAGAATAAATATGATATGATTCTTCTTGACGATATGATGCCTAATATGTCAGGTACGCAGACCCTACAGATTCTAAGGGAAATGCCTGATTTTGATACCGTAGTAATAGCCTTTACGGCAAATGCCATTGAGGGAATGAGTGAAAAGTATATTAGTGACGGATTTACCGATTTCTTATCCAAGCCCATTGGCAAGCAGGAGCTTTTACTTGTTCTTGAAAAGTATTTATCGTAATTGTGAATAATAAAAGACGATTGGAGTTCAATCGTCTTTTTATGATGGTAAGCCTTCTTTTTCCCACTGCTTTGTTATTTTATAGCCAATGGGACTAATCAAAATCTCACATAGAAGTTCGAATAATGCATTGGTAATGGCGCATATAAGAACCTGATTGAGAGTCCAGCCAAAGAACACATGGGATACTATTGTACTGAAGATTGTGTTGTCTACAAACTGAGCAACAATTGTTGAGGTATAGGACCTGACGGCAAAGTCAAAAAAATTATTATTTTTAAGATGAAGTCCTATGAAGGCATTAAGCTGTGTGTTGACTAAGGATGATACAAGCATTGCCACGCAACTTCCAAGCACCACGTAATAGCAACCGCCTATTGTGTTATTAAGTGAAGTATTTACCAGATAGGAACCGGTTGTATAATATTCTCCCCACATACCCGGGGTCAGTGATACTATTTTAAACATTAATACCACAATAAGATTAATGAAAATTGCAAGAATAGACAGCTTCGAGGCGGCTCTTGGTCCAAAGTGTTTACATACCATGTCCATACATAAGAACGGAATCCAGCTAAATAATGTTCCGCAATCCAGTGCAAGGTAGGGGGTGTTTATCAGCTCCTTATTGGCTAGGAGATTCATAATTACAACACTTAGTACAAAAACAGTTACAACAAGGGATGGCACCTTACGAAGCAGTTGCTTATATTCGGTAAGCTCCTTAAAAATGATTTTCATACTGGTACTCCTTTTTAGGTTATTAATTTTACATTTAGGGTATCTATTTTTCAAGTAGTAAATTAGGAAAAACTGTGATACAATTTAATTCGTTGTACTATTTTTTTGTTAAGAAAGAGGTTAGAATATGGCTTTAATTAAGAAACCTGTTACGGGAATGAAGGATATTTTACCAAGAGAGATGCGTATTCGCGATTACGTTACTACTCTTGTTAAGCAGACTTATGGTGGATTCGGTTTTCAGTCTATTGAAACACCCTGCGTTGAACATATTGAGAATCTGTGCAGTAAGCAGGGCGGAGAGAATGAGAAGCTTATTTTCAAAATCATGAAACGTGGTGAGAAGCTTGATCTTTCAAATGCCAAGGGCGAAGAGGATTTGACTGATTCAGGTCTTCGTTATGACCTGACATTGCCTCTGTCAAGATATTACGCCAATCATGCCAATGAACTTCCAAGTCCCTTCAAGGCACTTCAGATGGGCTCTGTATGGCGTGCAGACAGACCACAGAAGGGTCGTTTTAGACAGTTTGTTCAGTGCGATATTGATATACTCGGTGATTCAAGCTACCTTGCTGAGATAGAATTAATTACAGCGACCACAACACTTTTAGGTAAGCTTGATTTTAGCAATTTTACTGTAAGAATTAATGACAGAAAGATTCTTAAGGCAATGGCTGTATATGCAGGTTTCTCTGAGGAGAGCTTTGACACTGTATTTATTATTCTTGATAAGATGGATAAGATTGGTCTTGACGGAGTAAGAAGCGAACTGTGCGAAGAGGGCTTTGATGAGCAGTCCGTTAATAAATACTTAGAGCTTTTTGAAAACATTGACGGGGATGTTTCCAATATTTTTGCAATTAAAGAGAAGCTTAATGGTTGTCTTGATGATGAGACTGCCAATAATCTTGAAACAATCATTATGAGTGTGGATAAGACCAAGGCTGCTGACTTTAAGATAGTATTTGATCCTACACTTGTAAGAGGTATGTCTTACTATACCGGTACTATTTTTGAGATTAGTATGGATGAATTTGGCAGCTCTGTTGCAGGTGGCGGAAGATATGATGATATGATTGGCAAGTTCACAGGTCAGAAAACTCCGGCCTGCGGTTTCTCAATCGGTTTTGAACGTATAATTACCATTTTGCTTGACAGGGATTTTGTTGTTCCCGAGGTTTCACAGAAGCAGGTATTCCTTATTGAAAAGGGTATGAGTAAGGAGCGTGTCTGCGATATTATGAAGGAAGCTGCTGAGCTTAGAAGTAATGGCGTTTCTGTACTTGTTTCTCTTATGAATAAGAATAAGAAGTTCCAGAAGGAGCAGCTTGTTAATGAGGGCTATAAGCTTGAAAACATACGTGATTTTTATAATACGGAATTTATTAAGAAATAATTACTAATTATCTATAATACAAAGGAGATGTTTGTTATGGCAGAATCAATGCAGGGACTTAAGAGAACACACAGATGCACTGAACTTAGCGAAGCTAATGTAGGCGAAACTGTTACCGTTATGGGCTGGGTCCAGAGAAGCAGAAATAAGGGAGGCATTATTTTTACAGATCTTCGTGACCGTTCCGGAATCCTCCAGATTATTTTCGAGGACAAGGATATAGGTCAGGAGGGCTTTGATAAAGCCTATAAGTTAAGAAGTGAATTTGTTATAGCAGTAGTTGGTCGTGTTGAGAAAAGAGCAGGAGAGGCTAATGCTAATCTTAAGACAGGAGCTATTGAAATAAGAGCAACACAGCTTCGTATTTTATCAGAGGCTGAGACTCCTCCATTTCCTATTGAAGCTGACTCTAAGACTAAGGAAGAGCTTCGTCTTAAATACAGATATCTTGATTTAAGAAGACCTGATATTCAGAAGAATATTATGCTTAGAAGTCGCATTGTTAATATTATTCGTAACTATTTCTGCAATGAACAGGGATTCCTTGAAATTGAGACTCCTATTCTTCAGAAAAGTACACCGGAGGGTGCAAGAGATTACCTTGTTCCCAGCCGTGTTCATCCCGGGAATTTCTATGCTTTACCCCAGAGCCCTCAGTTATTTAAGCAGTTGTTAATGTGTTCGGGCTATGATAGATATTTTCAGGTTGCCAAGTGCTTCAGAGATGAAGATTTACGTGCTGACAGACAGCCTGAATTTACTCAGATAGACCTTGAAATGTCCTTTGTTGATGTGGATGATGTTATAGCAGTTAATGAAGGTGCTATTGCCAAGGTATTTAAAGAGGTTCTTAATATTGATGTTCCACTTCCTATTCGTCGCATGACCTGGGAGGAAGCAATGAATCGCTTCGGTTCGGATAAGCCTGACTTAAGATTTGGTATGGAGCTTAAGGATGTATCTTCAATTGTTAAGGACTGTGGCTTCTCTGTGTTTGCCGGTGCTATTGAAAATGGTGGTACAGTAAGAGGTATTAATGTAGAAGGTCAGGCAGAGATGCCCAGAAAGAAAATAGATGCACTTGTTGAATTTGCCAAGGGCTATGGTGCCAAGGGACTTGCATATTTATGCGTGCTTCCTGATGGTACCTACAAGTCAAGCTTTGCCAAGTTTATGACAGAAGAGGAATTAGATAACCTTGTTAAGGCTATGGATGGTAAGAAGGGTGATTTGCTTCTCTTTGCTGCAGACAAGAAGAAGGTTGTATGGGATGTATTAGGTGCTCTTCGTTGTGAAATAGCTAAGAATCTTGAGCTTATCAACAAAGGCGAGTTTAATTTCCTCTGGGTAACAGAGTTCCCTCTTCTTGAGTGGAGCGAGGAGGAGAATCGTTATAAGGCAATGCATCATCCGTTTACGATGCCTATGGATGAGGATATTCAATATATTGATTCCGATCCCGGCAGAGTGAGAGCTAAGGCTTATGATATTGTTCTTAACGGAACTGAGCTGGGTGGTGGGTCTGTTCGTATTCATCAGTCGGATATTCAGGAGAAAATGTTTGAAGTATTAGGCTTTGAGAAGGAGGATGCTTATGAAAGATTCGGATTCCTGCTTAATGCCTTCAAGTATGGTGTTCCACCTCATGCAGGACTTGCATACGGTCTTGACCGTCTTGTAATGCTTATGGTTGGCGCTGAGAGTATTCGTGAGGTTATGGCATTCCCTAAGGTTAAGGATGCATCTGATTTGATGTGTGAAGCTCCTAATGTGGTAGATGCTAAACAGCTTGAAGAACTTGCACTTAGCATTAATGCTTCTGCAACAGAAGAAGATAATTAATAGTTGAATTAAGACCTGTAACATAATTTTTTGTTACAGGTCTCTTTAAATAATACAATTTTTTTATGTTTGTTACTTTTGCCCAAATATGTTATTATTAATTGATGGAATTTTTGAAAAAGTGTAGTTAATTTACAGATAATTACTGAGAGAGATATGGGTTTGTATTTGAACTGATATTTTTTGATAATATATGTCCTGAGGTGAGTGAATGATTCAGAGATTTAATAAATTTGTTGAATATATGGGACTGTTCTTTTATACGCTAATTCTCATTTTTGCATTTGTATTAATTAACGATAAGAGCTATCCTACCTGGATTAATCTGATTTTTACCTGTGCCACCATAGTTTTTGAAATGACAGAGATTTATATTACATTTCATGATGATCTTAGCAATTTTAAGAGGGCGCTTTTTGTAGCGGCCTCCTTGTTTTGCGTATGTGGTTTTGGGATATATAGCGATACTGACGGTAATATTTATGGGGTTGTGACTCTGGTAATTGCCTGTATTCTCAGTATGTATGGTGAGATAGTGGTTAATTATCTTGTACTTGTTGCATCTGTTATTAATTCTGTAATCTTATTTGCTATTAACAGGGCTGCTGTTAATAAGTTTCAGGTGTTCCTTATATGCTTCATGTTTGCCGGTGAAGTGGTAATTCTTATTATTATGAATAAGAACAGACTGGTTGAACGACTTAATGGCTACAGAGATCAGAGTAACAGTGATTTGTTAAGGGTGCTTGAACTTAAGAAGAATGATGCACAGAGAGCTACTAAGATTAAGGGTGACTTTATTGCTACCATGTCCCATGAGATTCGTACTCCTATGAATGCAATCTGTGGCATGGCTGATTTACTTACCCAGACCCAGCTTACTCCCTTGGGAAGAGAATATGTCAGAACCTTGAAAGCATCCTCAGATAACCTTCTTGGTATCATTAATGACATTCTTGATTTTTCAAAAATCGAATCAGGGCAGCTTGAGTTTACCGATTCAGAATATGCTATTTCTGCTGTAGTCGGTACTGTTCAGAATATTGTTAATACACGAATCGGCGATAAGCCGGTAGTCTTTCTTATTGATGTGAATCCTAAGCTTCCCTGCAGACTGTACGGTGATGAATTTCGTGTGCAGCAGGTAATGCTTAACCTGCTGTCTAATGCTGTTAAGTTCACAGAAAAGGGTTGTATTTCTCTTAATATTGACTATGAAATGCTTACCTCTGACAGGCTGATTCTTAAAATCAGAGTGAAGGATACGGGTATTGGTATTAAGCCAGAGGATTTAAAGAAGCTGTTCTCGGCGTTTACTCAGGTTGATATGGCAAGGAATCGTAATATTGAAGGAACAGGATTGGGACTTGCAATCACAGCCCAGATAGTGAAGCAGTTAGATGGTAAGGTTACTGCCGAAAGTGTATATGGAGAGGGCTCTGAATTTGTAGCCACCCTTGAACAGGATATATCTGATTCAACGCCCTGTGATGCCTCATTGTCCGAGAGAAGAGATAAGATTTTGTATATTTTTGAATCGGATGAGCGTGTACGAGAGGGACTTAAGCGTATTCTTGACGATATACTTGTACCATATATTTTCCCGGATGATTTTGATAATCTTAAGACTATACTTAAAAATCAAAAACGTGAAATTGTATTATATGACTATGACCGTTATCAGACACAGGTAATGGTTCTTAGTGAGGAATATGAGAATGTAACCTGGGCAGGTATGGTTGGGATTAATCGGGCTGTGGCTGAGACTACTGCCGACAATATATGCTACCTTCACAAGCCTATTACCATGTTTTCTATTATTCCTGTTATTATTAGTGAGCTTACCAAGAGTAAGGTTAAGAAGGCAGGAATATCATCCTTTTATGCGCCTAATGCAAGAGCTCTTGTTGTGGATGATACACCGGCTAATATTAAGGTGGCCGAGGGCTTCCTTGAACAGTACAAGATTGAAACTGTATGTGTAGAGAGCGGTGAAGAAGCGCTGGCATATCTTGATAAGGATACGAATTTTGATATTTTATTTATTGACCATATGATGCCGGAAATGGATGGTGTTGAGCTTGTTCGACGAATCAGGAACAAGGAGGATTATTATTTTATAATGGTTCCTATTGTTGCACTTACCGCCAATGCCATTAAGGGAATTGATGAAATGTTCCTTAAGAACGGGTTCGATGATTTTCTTCCTAAGCCTATTGATATTAGGCGATTAGGTGAGATTCTTGCCAAATGGCTTCCTGAGGACAAACAGGTTTCCAAGGAGGATTTTAACGATGGCAAGGTAGCCGGTTCCGAAACAGAGGGTAAGCTACAGAAGGCTAAGGATGCCTTTGAGGGTATTCCCGGCTTCTCACTTACAGATGGTTTGGCTTTGTGTGATGATAATCTTAATATTCTCTTAAGCGTTATAAGAGTATACGTTAAGGCTGCCTCCAAAACTATTAGAAAATTGTCCGATGCCTTTGTCTCCAAGGACGATTACACCTATGGTATTGAAGCACACGGCCTTAAGAGTGCCTCCAGAAGTATAGGAGCCAATACCTTCTCTGACAAGGCAAAGTCAATGGAGCATGAGTGCAAGTCCGGTCATTGGGAATATATTTTGGCACACCATGTATCCTTTATTTCGGAGTACGAGGATTTGTTAAGATGGCTAAGGGAAGCTCTTGAGGATATGGACAGTGAGCAGGAAGAGAAAAATGAAGCCATTTCTGATGTTGATATTAGCAAGGAACTTGATGAATGTAAGGAGTATCTTGATAATTGGGAAGCCGGTGAGGCTATGAAGGTTATTAACAGGATTCTTGAGTATAAGCTTGAGGACAGCATGGGTGAAATGATAAGAGAAATAGGAGATAGTATAGAACTGTTTGATTATAATATTGCAATTGAGAAAATCGTTGCACTTAAGGGAGGACAATAGGAATGCTGCATGTTTTTATTATAAATCCTGTGGCAGGCTATAAGGATTCCTCTGAAACAATCAGACAATATCTTGCCTCCAAGGATGATTTTGAATATCTTGTATTTAACTCTGAGGATCAGGGAGGAGAATATCATCTTGTCAGACGTATCATTTCTCTGTTCGAGGATGAAGACATAAGATTTTATATATGTGGCGGAAGCGGTTCTTTTACAAATGCTCTTTCGGCACTTAAGGATGATGATTTTAAACGAATCGAGTTTGCACATTATCCATGTGGTATAACAAATGACTATATTAAGAATTTTGGTTCCGACAGTCAGATGTTCTATGATATTGAGAACCTTATTAATGGGGAAACAATTAAGGTGGACCTTGTAAAGAACGGTGCTTTGAATAATAATGTGATGGTTAGGAATTATGTGATTTTTTTTAACATTGGTCTGGCGGAGCGTGTTGACAGGTATTTTAGACGTTATTCTCTGCCCGGGAGATATAACCTGTCCTTTCTCTATTTGTTATCCGGTATTAAAACCATGTTTACAATGAAGCCTGTTGAATATAATATTACCATTGATGGTGAGGATTACAGTGGCAAGTATCTTAATATTTATGTGGGGAATGGTGTGTGCTTTAGCGGTTGCTTCTATCCCTTTAAAAGTGCCTACGCTACCGACGGTTATCAGGAAATAATGCTCCTTAAGGATGTTGGCAAAACCAGGATTTCTAAGTATATGGCATGGTTTAAGGAGGGCCTGTTAGAGAATAAGAACTTAAACGATGTTATTGTTGTTAAGGGCAAAAAAGTCACCATTGAGCGTAAGGACAGACTTGGCATGTATCTTAATGTGGATGGTGAAACAGTATTTACTTCAAAGTGGGAGGCCTCTATTGTTCAGAATGGATTACGTTACGTGGTTCCGGAGGGGGTTCGTGTTAAGGCACTTAGAGATATTATTAAGGAAAATGATACTAATGGGTTTATTCGTTAGTGTTTTGTGGAGCGGTGTATGGATGAATATATTCTAAAAAAGAAATATACTCTGTTAGTGGTTGATGATAATCCCAGTAATCTTCAACACGCAGTTTGGGTATTGGGTGAACGCTACAAGATTATTCCTGTAAAATCAGGAGCGGAAGCACTTGCTGCTCTTTTGAAGGTTAAGGTGGACTTGATTTTGCTTGACATTGAAATGACCGAAATGAATGGCTATGAGACCTTTGAGAAAATCAAACAGGACCAGAGAATTAAGGATATTCCTGTAGTGTTTCTTACTGCTCATTCTAATATTGAGAATGAGATTAAAAGCTTTTCTATGGGTGCAGTTGATTATATTACCAAGCCCTTCAGACCGGAAATTGTATTTGCAAGACTAGCCTCCCAGTTAGAGCTTGCAGAGTACAGGAATAACCTGGAGACTCTGGTTAAGAATAAAACAAAAGAAATAGAAATGCTGAGTATGCAGAGTATTATGGCTATATCTAATGCGGTAGATAAAAAGGATTTGTATACCAGACAGCATTCTGCAAGAGTTGCCAAGTATTCAAGAGAAATTGCAGCAAGGCTTAAGTGGAGTTCTGAGGATATTGATAATTTATACAATATGGCGTTGTTGCATGATATCGGTAAAATCGGTATTCCCGATTCGATTCTGAAAAAACCCGGACGCCTTACGGATGAGGAATTTGCTGTAATGAAGACGCATACCGTAATGGGAGCTGAGATACTTAAGGATATTACCGTTATTAAGGATGTTGTTTTGGGCGCTAAATATCACCATGAGCGCTACGACGGACGTGGATATATGCAGGGACTTAAGGGTGAAGAAATACCTATTGTTGCAAGGGTTGTAGGTATGGCAGATGCCTACGATGCCATGACAAGCGATCGTGCCTACCGTAGAAAGCTACCGGAGGACGTGGTTAGAAATGAGATAATACGTTGCAGGGGATCTCAGTTTGACCCGGTTATGGTTGATGTAATGCTAACTATTATGGATGATGGACTTGATTTTCCGGATGAAGAATAGTATTTAAAATATATTAGTTAGACAGGATGGTTATTAGATGAAGTATTGTAAAAAATGTGGCATGCTCCTTGAGAACAATCTGGAGATATGCATAGGCTGTGGAAATGATGTAAAAAATAAGAAGAATTATTCAAGGTATCCTGAAAAGCTTCAAATCAGAATAGACGAGGAAGCCAAGAATGCCAAGACAAAGAGGAAGTATATGCTTCTCATTATCTTTTTGTTTGTTGTGTTGTGTGTTCTTGTGGGTGCGTTTGTATATGTTTCCTATAACGATTATCATAGTGAGGATACAGAGGAGGTTCAGGATACAGAAGAGGATTCCACTGAGGGTATCATAGAAAACAGTGTATCCAAGCTGCTTGACAAGAAAGGGGCTGTAGAAGAGCAATCAAAAGAAGATGAATATGATAAGCTTATTAAACAAATAAGAGCCCGTAAGGTTAAGGATGACGAAGGAACCTATTATACATATTCATCGGCAATGGATGAAGCCGGTCATGAAGTGTTTTTTAGTATTTATCCGGAGGATTTATCTGTTGTTGATTATTCAATTGATTATAATAAATACAGTCAAATATATCCGGCAGTATTCACCTTCACGGCAACAAATGAAGAGAATACTGCCAGATTTTCGTATATGTCAACTCAGCAGTATTTTGAATTGACTATGGATGACGGAGCCGTAAAAAACAGAGAGATTGATGATTACCTTTATCTGACCTACTATGGTTATTCCGATGCTAAGACTTACCTTGAAACACTGATTAAACAAGGATATCCTCAGGCTAAAAGCATAGAGCTTACCAATACTGTTTCTATAGATGTTAATGACATTAATGCTTTTAAGGATAAGCTGTCAGGTTCATGTGATAAGCATGCCTTAGTATTGAAGGATGCTCTTGATATGTCAGAGGGGGATGAGCTTACCTACAAAGATATTTCTGTAGAGGCTAATATCTATTATTATGATATTGTTGATAGCTTAGGTGTTGATACCCATTGCATTTATTATGTTCCGGTTGCTTCAATGAAGTACGATTATCTTAAGGACGGACACAGCGGTACCCTTACTGACTGGTATGTTCTTGAGGTGCTGGGCTTCGAGGCAGGTTCGGGGGCACTATATGAGTATTATCTGCAGGCCTTTGATTTGTTTATTAATAATTCCGGGCTGACCAAGGATTTTGTAACCATTGAAAACATGTATTCAAGGCATACGGTTGAATCGGTTAATGAGGGCTTCCTTCCGGACAAGGTTACAAAGGATAGTCTTAATAAAATGTATTCTGATTATTCCGTTGAGGCTTCTTCTGATTTTTATAATGCTATTTATGAATTTATTAATATATCACCAACGGCTGAGGCAATTTATCGTGATGAGTCTAATTCGGTTGCCGGAGGAAGTATGGTGAAGCAGGTTTTCCTGAATCCGGAAAGCAATACAATCTATGCAACACAGGATGAGAGTGAATATCCGGGAGAGGAATATAATATTCTTCTTGCTTCTGACTATGCAAGGGGATATTTGGTTGACTTTGACAATAACAACTAAGGCTTTTTTTTTGGAGGCACTGTATGAAGATTAAAGAACATTTCAAAACAATAGTAGCTCACAGAAGGCTGGTAAGAGAGGGGTGCTTCAGAGTAGGCTTATATTATCAGGGGCTCACCCATGACTTAAGCAAATTCATGCCCTCTGAATTTATCGTGGGAGCCAAGTATTATCAGGGCTACAGAAGTCCTAATAATGCAGAACGTGAGGCTATCGGCTATTCCAGCGCATGGCTGCATCATAAGGGAAGAAACAAGCACCATTATGAGTATTGGTTGGATTATTCGGCAGCAGAGGGGCTTGGTATAGTTCCTGCACGTATGCCGAATAAATACATTGTTGAAATGTTTATGGACAGAGTTGCTGCCTCTAAGATTTATAATAAGGACAATTATACACAGGATATGCCCCTTCAATATTATGAAAAGGGTAAGAAACAGCATATTATGGAAAAGAATACACAGCAGATTCTTGAATATCTTCTTAAGCTTTTGGCTGAAGAAGGAGAGGAGGCCTGCGATGAATTCATCAGAAGAAGGATGCTTAAGGGGAATATCGGAGCCAAAATTGCAGGTATTATTCAGAAAAAGAAAAAGCATGGCTAATATTCGACGATAGATTGATAATATATAGCAAAAATGGATATTTCTCTGTTACCGGTCAGGGTCTGAGCAGTAACAAAGAAATAGTGTCTTGACATCATATACTACATAAGGTATTATCTTGCACATAGTGAATCAAAATGTAGTTTGTATTTTGATGGGAATATATTTATATAAGGAGAATTATTTTGGATACCGAAGGGGTCATACAATTAGTAATACTTTTAGTTCTTATTTGTCTTTCAGGATTGTTTTCTGCATCTGAGACGGCACTTACCACAGTCAGCGAATTGAAGCTTAAGACTATGGCAGACGATAATAATAAGAAAGCAATTCGTGTTCTTAAGCTTATTGATAAGAAGAGCAAAATGCTCAGTACAATTCTTATAATGAACAATATTGTCAATATTTCAGCATCTTCCTTAACAACTACTCTGGCTATGCGTATTTGGGGCAATGCAGCCGTTGCTATCGCAACCGGTGTCTTGACTTTACTTGTTCTTCTGTTTGGTGAAATTACTCCTAAGACCGTTGCTACTATTCATAATGATAGTCTTGCGCTTGCACTTGGTGGAATTATTAATGTTCTTATGAAAATATTGACACCGGTTATTTTTGTTGTGGATAAGCTTGCTAATTTTATATTGAAGCTATTCAGAATAGATGCCTCCAAGGCTTCCAGTGCATATACCGAAGGTGAGTTAAGAACGCTTCTTGATGCCAGTCACGAGGAGGGTGTTATAGAATCGGAAGAGCGCCAGATGATTGATAACGTGTTTGACTTTGGAGATTCTCTGGCTAAGGATGTAATGATACCAAGAATTGATATGATTTCCGTGGCTCTTGATGCTACATATTATGAGCTTAGAGATGTTTTCGAGGTTCATAAGTTTACCAGACTTCCCGTTTATGAGGATTCTACTGATAATATTGTCGGTATCATTAATATGAAGGATGTTTTATTCTATGATGATTTACCTAATTTCCATATCAGTGATTTTATGCGAGAGGCTAATTTTACAGTCGAATACAAGAAAACTGCCGAGCTTATGATGGAAATGAGACAGAATTCAATAAGCATGATGCTTGTGCTTGATGAATACGGTGATACGGTAGGACTTGTAACTCTTGAGGATCTTCTTGAGGAAATAGTAGGCGAGATTCGTGATGAATTTGATGAGGATGAGAAGAATCTGATTCAGAGTATGGGAGACAGGGAATATGTTGTTGACGGTTCCCTAAAGATTGATGATATAAATGATGCTCTTGGCTTGGAATTTTCCTCAGAGAATTATGATTCTGTCGGTGGACTTATAATAGAGAAGCTTGAACGTCTTCCGGAGGTGGGAGATGCGGTTACATTAGAGGATGGTACTATTCTTGAAACACTGGAGATGGACAAGAATCATATAGAGAAGATTAAAATGACACTTCCGGAGGAAACAATTACGGAAGAAGACGCTGACGGTAGTGAGCAGGTTGAGGAAGAAAAGCCCATTATCAGTCAGGACTAAACAACAACAGTGATTATAAGTTTTTTATTTATATCTTTAATTTAAATGTCCGTTATGTTATACTGTATAAGCATTTTTGTCCGAAAGTGACAAATGTTTGAAATCTAACTATTCAGAGCCAAGCAGATTGGCGTTCTATAAATGCTTGCATTTGATAAGAATAGTTATATTAAATTTTTTAGATTTAAAAGGGAGAAGAGCAATGAAAAAGAGTAAGGCAATTTGGACCATTGTCATTATTGTTGTTGCCATTTTGGGATTTGGCGCACTCGTAGTATTTGGCGGTGGACAGGAAAAGATTGGAGCTGCTTCGGATATCAAGCTTGGTCTTGATCTTGCCGGTGGCGTAAGTATTACATATCAGGCAGTTGGTGATGAGGCACCTTCTGATTCGGATATGAGTGATACTGTATACAAGCTCCAGAAGAGAGTTGAAGAGTACAGTACAGAGGCTCAGGTTTACAAAGAAGGTTCAGATCGAATCAGTATTGAAATTCCCGGCGTTGACGATGCCAATGCGGTACTTGAGGAATTAGGTAAGCCGGGGTCACTTTATTTCATTAAGCAGTATGCTGCTGATGGTAGTGCTAACTATGATGCATCCGGTAATCTTAATAAGACCATTGATGAGCTTATTGAAGAAGGTTCAATAGTTCTTGAGGGTACTGATGTTAAGACTGCTCAGTCAGGTGCATATCGTAATGATATGGATGCTATCGAGAGTGTGGTTGAGCTTACACTTACAGATGAAGGAACTAAGAAATTTGCCGATGCTACTACAGAAGCTGTTGTTAATCATGATTCAATTATGATTTATTACGATGGCGAGGCAGTAAGTATTCCTACAGTTCAGTCTGCTATAACAGGTGGACAGGCTCAGATTACAGGTATGGCTGATGCTGATGAAGCTGATAAGCTTGCTTCTACTATTCGTATCGGTGGTCTTAAGCTTTCACTTGAGGAATTACGTTCAAACGTAGTAGGTGCTCAGCTTGGTTCAGAAGCTATTTCTACAAGTATTAAGGCCGGTATTATTGGTTTCGCACTTGTTGTAGTCTTTATGATAGCTGTATATCTTGTTCCCGGTCTTTGTGCATCCATTGCTTTGTGCTTATATATTGCACTTGTTATGTTCTTGCTTTGGATGTGTTCAGATGCATTCGGGGTAACACTTACACTTCCGGGTATTGCAGGTATTATTCTTTCTGTTGGTATGGCGGTTGATGCCAACGTTATTACCTTTGCTCGTATTCGTGAAGAAATTGCAGCAGGTAAGACAGTAGGAACAGCTATTAAGCTTGGTTATGAGAAGGCTTTTTCTGCTATTCTTGATGGTAACTTAACAACACTTATTGCTGCAGCAGTTCTTGGAATGCTTGGAACCGGTTCAATCAGAGGTTTCTCAATTACACTTGCAATCGGTATTGTTGTTTCAATGTTTACAGCATTATTTGTTACTCAGAAGCTGTTACTTGCATTCTTTACACTTGGTGTTAAGGATGAGAAGTTCTACGGTAAGGCTAAGACTTCTAAGGGTACAGATTTCCTTGGCAAGAGAAAGATATTTATTGCTATTTCACTTGTAGCTATTATTGCCGGCTTCGTGGTAATGGGTGTTAACGGAGCAAGTGGTAAGAGAGTACTTAACTTCTCACTGGAGTTCTTAGGCGGTACATCTACTAACGTTAATTTTGATAAGGATATGAGCGTTGAAGAAATTGACGCATCAGTTACTCCTATTATTGAGAAGATTATTAATGATTCCAATGTTCAGGTTCAGAAGGTATCAGGAAGCAATCAGGTAGTATTCAAGACTAAGACACTTGATGGTGCTACACGTACAGAGCTTGCTAATAAGCTTGAAGAAGAGTTCGGTATTACAGAAGATAATATTACTTCTGAAACAATCAGTTCAACAATTTCAGATGAGATGCAGAGAACTGCTGTTATTGCCGTTATCGTTGCAACAGTATTTATGCTTCTTTATATCTGGTTTAGATTTAAGGATATTAAGTTCGGTTTTGGTTCTATCTTAGCTCTTTGCCATGACGTACTTGTTGTTCTTGCCTTCTATGCATTCTCAAGAGTATCTGTAGGTAATACATTTATTGCTTGTATGCTTACCATTGTTGGTTATTCAATTAATGCAACAATCGTTATTTATGACAGAATTCGTGAAGAAATTCGTCTTAATAAATACAACAATGACGAGGAGCTTGGAAATATCGTTAACAATTGTATTAACCAGACACTTTCACGAAGCTTGTTTACTTCTTTAACAACCTTCATCATGGTTGCTGTACTTTACATTCTCGGTGTTTCATCAATCCGTGAATTTGCATTACCTTTGATGGTGGGTATTATTTGTGGATGTTATTCATCTGTATGTCTTGCAAGTGCTTTCTGGTATATCTTTAAGACTAAGATTAAAGCTACTGCAAATAAATAAAACATTTTGTAAATGTATTTATCCTATGGACTGCTCTTAGAGCAGTCCATAGTTATATACGGAGGTTTTTATGAAATCCTGGGTTGTAAGTGCTAAAAAAGCAGATTTTAACGGACTTGCAAAAAAATATAATATTTCACCGATGCTTGCCAGGGTGTTAAGAAACAGAGATATTCAAGAGGAGGATTATGAGAATTTTTTAAATCCCTCTTTAAATAATCTTCATGCTCCTAAGCTGTTACCTGATATTGACAAGGCAGCTAAGGTAATTACAGATGCCATTAAGGGAAAGAAAAATTTAGAGATTATAGGTGATTATGATATAGATGGTGTATGTGCCTCCTATATATTAAAAAAGGGTCTTTCCTATTTGGGAAATGAAGCTGTTATTCGTCTGCCCGACAGAGTTAAGGATGGATACGGTATGAATATGAATATGATTGACGAGGCGGTAAAAAAGAACATTGACCTTATAATTACCTGTGATAACGGAATTGCCGCCTATGATGAAATCGAATACGCCAAAAGCAAAGGCATTACAGTTGTTGTCACTGACCACCATGAGGTACCCTTTACCGAAATTAACGGTAACAGGCAGTATCGTATTCCTGATTGCGCAGCGGTGGTTGATCCTAAAAGAGCAGATTCCTTGTATCCCTATAGTGGAATATGCGGCGGAATGGTAGCCTTTAAATTGATTCAGTATATGTGTAACGAATCCATAGAGAACAGCACACTTCTTAAGGAATTGTTAATGTTTGCGGCATTTGCAACCGTTGGTGATGTAATGGATTTACTTGATGAGAATCGTATAGTAGTTAAGTTCGGTCTTGAATTAATGGGAAAGTCAAATAATATAGGCATTAACGCGCTTATTGATGTTAATGGTCTTGAAAGGAATGCCTTATCGCCTTATCATCTTGGATTTATTTTAGGTCCCTGTATTAATGCTACCGGTCGTCTTGATACTGCAGACAGAGCCTTTGCGCTTTTTGATTCAGAGGATTATAAACAGGCTTTGGATTTGGCAATTGAACTTAAGAATCTTAATGACAGCAGAAAAGATATGACTGTATATTTTACCAAGCTTGCTTTGGAGATGATTGAGAAGGATGAGAAATTACATAATTCAAGAGTCCTTGTGATATATTTGCCGGATTGCCATGAATCACTTGCGGGAATTATTGCAGGAAGAATTAAAGAAATTTACTACAGACCTGTATTTGTATTAACTAAGGGTGATACCTATGTTAAGGGTTCAGGACGTTCCATTGAAAAGTACGATATGTATTATGAAATGACAAAGTGCAGTGATTTGTTTGTAAAATATGGTGGGCATACCATGGCTGCCGGCTTGTCTATGGAAGAAGCAAAGGTTGATGAATTTAGAAACAGAATTAATGAGTATTGTTCTCTGGAAGCCTCTGATATGATTGAAAAGGTGGTTATAGATATTCCTATGCCTATAAAATATGCATCCTTAGATTTAGCAGAGGAATTTAAAAGGCTTGAACCCTATGGAACAGGAAACAGAAAACCGATTTTTGCCGAAAAGGATATTACTATTAAGAATTTTAAGGTTTATGGAAAAAACAGAAATGTTTGCAAGATGAAGCTTATATCATCAGATAGTGAACATTCCGAAAAAACCGCCATTCTTTTTGGTGATGGGGATGAATTGGAACCTGTCTTTACTGATAATACAACAAAGGCTGTTTTATATGAATTAAGCATTAATGAATTTATGGGTAGTAAAAATATTGAATTGATAATCAAGGATTATAAATAACCTAATACATGGGGTGTTAAATATTTATTGCATTGAGTTATTTAGCTGTGTGTGCTATCACTAAAACGAGCAGGTAATATGGAATAGTTAATTAAAACGATGTATTAATATTACTGTCTTATTTGGGGATAAAATAAGACAAGAGCCATCATCGATGGCTCTTGCTCATTTATGAGGGGGAGATAGTGGGTGTGTCTTCAACTATCTGAAACCAATTATATCGGTCAAATGTGTACAAATTGTGTGCAAATTATTAAAAATTAATTAAATCCACAATATTTGGTATAAAATAGAAATATCAATTACTAAATGTTGTACGCTTAATAACCGCTTTTAGGAACAAAAATGAGCCTTCCTATTGTTTGCTTAATCGGGAAAAGGTATAATTTATTGAAGAATTAGCTTAGGCTTGGAGGTCATATGATTTTAAGGGAATTATTTGAAAGAATTGAATATGAATGCTTGAACGGAGATTTAGACAGGGAATTTACAAGGGTTGTGTATGACTCACGTAAAATAGAGAAGGGTTGTGTTTTTATATGCGTCAAAGGTGCTAATTTTGACGGACATTCAGCAATACCCGAAGCAATAGAAAAGGGGGCTGCATGCATTGTGGTTGAAAGGACAGTGGACAATGCAGGAGATACTGTGGTGGTTAAGGTTGACAATACCAGATTGGCTATGGCATATATTGCAGCAAAGGTAAATGATTATCCGGCAGAAAAGCTTAAAATGGTTGGAATAACAGGAACTAAGGGGAAAACAACAACTACCTATCTTATTAAGTCAATTCTTGAAAATGCCGGCTATAAGGTAGGACTTATAGGTACTATAGAAATCATTATTGGGGATGAACATATTAAAGCTGTTAATACAACTCCTGAATCCTATGTACTTCAAGACTATTTAAGGAAAATGGTAGAAGCCGGAATTGAAATTGTTGTTATGGAGGTTTCCTCTCAGGCATTAATGCTTCACAGAACCCGAGGTATTGATTTTGACCTGGGTATATTTACTAATCTGGAACAGGATCATATTGGACCTAATGAACATGACAGCTTTGAGCAGTATATGTATTGTAAGAGCTTGTTATTTAAGCAGTGTAAGCTTGGAATTATTAATTCTGATGATGGGCATTTGGAAGGGATCCTTAAAAATCATACCTGTAAGGTTACTACCTTTGGAATTGATAAGCCTGCTGATGTTAGAGCAACTGATATTAAGCTTATAGACGGAGGCGGATACCTGGGGGTTAAATTCAGAACAATTCTTGATGAGGATACAGATGTGGAAATAAGGACGCCGGGTAAATTCAGCGTATATAATGCACTATGTGCAATCAGTGTATGTAAGTATTTTGCAATTAAACAGGATGCAATACTTTTAGCGCTTAAGGAGGCTTGTGTTAAGGGGAGAATTGAGATGCTCAAGGTATCTAAGGATTATACCTTGATGATTGATTATGCTCATAATGCCATGGCTCTTAAAAGTCTGCTTGGAACACTTAGAGAATACAATCCCAAGCGTTTGATATGTCTATTTGGCTGCGGTGGCAATCGTTCTAAGGATAGAAGATTTGAAATGGGAGAGGTATCCGGAAAATATGCTGACTTTACCATTATTACTTCTGACAATCCGAGAAATGAGGAGCCGCTTGATATTATAAATGATATTAAAACAGGCATAGCCGGAACCGAAGGTAAATATGTTGCAATTCCGGATAGAAGGGAAGCTATTAAGTACGCCATTGATAATGCACTACCCGGTGATGTAATTGTCCTTGCGGGAAAGGGGCATGAAGACTATCAGGAAATCAAGGGTGTTAAATATCCAATGGATGAGCGGGAAATTGTAAAGGAGATTGTTAAGAACATAGATTAATCCTGTATTTGGTTGCTTGTTAGAGAAACAATTGCTATACAAAATTAATATGTAGTGATATAGTGTTTATTTGAGTAGTTTAAGGAGAGTTGATATGCTGAAAAATATATCTGATTATCTCGAAATAACCGAAAAGCAATTTGGCGATAAAACGGCATACGTGGATGAAAATAGGAGTATTACTTTTTCAGAATTAAAAGCCGATGCTAAAAAGATCGCCACCGGATTAGTTGAGAAGGTAGCAATTGGTGAACCGGTACTTGTGTATATGCAGAAATCTGTTGAATGTATTGAAGCGTTTCTAGGTACTGCTTATGCAGGCGCTTTTTATGTACCTATAGATATTAGTATGCCATATTTAAGAGTTAAGCTTATTATGGATACTCTTGAGTCTAATCTTATTATAGCAAGAAAATGTGATTCTTTACCTGAAGAGGTAATTGAGGCTTGTGATATTTTATATATTGAGGATTTACTTTCGTCAGATAGAATTAATGAGGATGAAATATCATTGAGACAAAGGAAGTCTATTGATACTAATCCATGCTATGCAATTTTTACATCGGGCTCTACCGGAGTACCCAAGGGTGTACTTGTAAGTCAGCGCTCTGTAATTAATTTTACCGAATGGTGGTGTGAAGCCTTTGATTTTTCAGATAAAGAAGTGTTTGCCAACCAGACGCCATTTTATTTTGATGCTTCGGTAAAGGATATTTATGCAACTCTTAGATGCGGTGCTACAATGCATATTGTACCTAAGAAGCTGTTTATGCTTCCTAAGAAGCTTGTTGGCTTCTTGAATGATAATAAAGTTAATTGCATTGATTGGGTTCCGTCGGTTCTATGTATGATAGCAAACTTTAATACTCTTGAAAAAGAGAAGCCTGAATATCTAAAAAAGGTAATGTTTCTTGGAGAGGTTATGCCTACGAAACAGTATAACATCTGGAAAAAATCACTTCCCGATGTTGAGTATGCTAACCTGTACGGACCTACTGAAGCAACGGGGGATTGTACATATTACAAAATCAACAGGGAACTGTCGGATGATGAACCGATTCCTATCGGTAATGCTTGTGAGAATACAGAAGTTCTCTTGTTTGATGAAGCAGGAAGGCTTGTTACGGAACCTGATACAATAGGAGAAATATGTGTAAGGGGCTGTTCATTGGCCCTGGGATATTATAATAATCCTACGAAAACGGATGAAGCCTTTATAATTAATCCGCTTCAGAAAAACTACAGAGAGCGATTATATAAAACAGGTGATTTGGGAAAATATAATGAGTATGGTGAAATAGTTTTTCTCGCTCGCAAGGATTCCCAGATAAAACATATGGGCCATAGAATAGAACTCGGAGAGATAGAGACTGCAATAAGCGCCGCAGCAGGTGTAAACAGGGTTGCGTGTCTATATGAACATAAAACCCAGAAAATTGTTGCTGTATATGAGGGCTCTATTGAAAAGGCAGAGCTTATCAAGGAAATTAAAGAACGTATTCCTGCCTATATGATGCCAAATGTTTTTCATAAAATAGACGCTATGCCGATAAATCTAAATGGCAAGATTGACAGAGTATTATTAAATAAAGAATATATTGAGGTGTAATTAACATGGAAGAAAAAATTATGAATGTCCTTACGGAAATCTGTCCGGAAATTGATTTTGAAACAGAAACCGGACTAATTGATGATGGTATTTTAGATTCATTTTCTGTAATACAGATTGTAACAAATCTTATGGAAGAATTTGATATTTATATTGATGCGGATGATATCGAACCGGAGAATCTCAATTCATTTGAGGATATCTGTAATCTGGTCAGCTCAAAAATTGAAGAAAAATGATTAAGAGTTATTCGTTTAAAATCATGGATGAAAGAATGTATCTTATTTCGGAAACAAATAATGATACTGCGGTTGTAATTGACCCTTTTGTTTGTGATGAAGCTTTTTTAGAGCTTGGCAATAAAAAAAAATTAGTTATTTTTCTTACACATCATCATTTTGATCATATATCAGGAGTGAATGCACTTAGGGAAAAATTTGACTGTGAGGTTATATGTACAGCACTTTGCGGAGAAACGATATGCTCCGATAGCAATGGCAGCCGTCATTTTCCGTTCCTTTTTTTGCAGGATAAGGATACTTTTCATTATGTAAGAGATAATTTTGAATTTCCTTATTATTGCAAGGCAGATACGACCTTTGAAGGATCGATGGAATATAGTGCGGCGGGACATGATTTTACTCTGATTGAAATGCCGGGACATACAAGAACCTGTATGATGATTCTTATGGATGATAAGTTTATTTTTTCAGGCGATAATGTATTGGGAAACGGATACGAGCTTGAAACCATAGGCGCTGTCAAGGAAGAGTATATTAATAATGTTATTCCGTTTTTGGAAAAATATGAAAATAGTAATGTTACAATAATGCCCGGACATGGTGATCCGGGTATGGTTTTGCATTTTCTTAAGCTTATAAGGGAATATATATGGAATTAAAATCAATTACTTATGTTATATTTTGTCTATTAACTATTTTGGTCTATTATCTTGTTAGACCGATACATAAAAGAGCGCAGAGAATCGTTATTCTTATTGCCAATATAATTCTGATATTATCATTATCAAGAATTGATGTTTTGTTCTTGATAATTTTGTTGTCTCTGTTTGTATTTGTTTTCGGAAAATACATTGGTAAGAATGTTAAGGCAGGCAATAAGAAAAAAGCAAAGATATTATTAAATGTTGGAATTGTTGTTGTAATTGGCTTGCTTTGTTATTTTAAATTCTTTAAAGAAACATATACGGCTCTTCAAAGCATATTGGCATCAAAGGGAATATCAATAGGTGATGTTATTGTTCCTGCCGGTTTATCGTATTATTCATTGTCATTAACTGCTTACATGATTGATGTTTTTCATAAAAAGCAGGAGCCTGAAACGGATTTTATTGATTTTGTTACATTTGTTACTTTCTTTCCATCAATTGTGGAAGGCCCTATTAACATGTATAAAAAGCTTGCGCCACAGTTGAAGGAGGAGCATAGATTTGTACCTGATAATTTTATAAAAGGTTTTCAGAGAGCTATTTGGGGTTATATTAAAAAGGTTGTTATTGCTGACAGAATAGGGATACTTGTTATGGGAATCCTAACCGGTGGAAGAGAGGGTTTTCCCTTGTTTTATGCAATGGTTCTTTATTCTTTTCAGATTTATACAGATTTTTCCGGTGGAATAGATGTAATAATGGGTGTTGCTGAGGCAATGGATATTAAGCTTTCAGAAAACTTTAAATCTCCTTTGTGTTCTAAGAGTGTAACGGAATACTGGCAGAGATGGCATATGTCTCTGGGTGAATTTATGGAGAAATATATTTATTATCCTATAGTTCTTAATAGAAACGTTATGAAATTTTCCAAGAAGATTTCAAATAAATATTTACAAAAGGTATTTTCCGCAACACTTGCTTCTATTATTGTATTTATTGTTGTGGGAATATGGCATGGAACAGGCTGGAATTATGTAGTGTACGGATGCTTCCAGGCAGTATTTGTTTCTTCACAGGTATTACTTGGACCGACTTATAAGTTGTGGAAGGAAAAGCTGCATATTAATGATAAATGCATTAGCTGGAGACTTTTTGCTACTGTAAGAACCTTTATCATTCTGACTTTTGGAAGATATTTTATTAAAGCAGGAGATTTGCATCAGGCCATTGATTTATTCAGAATGACTTTTATGAGTCAGGACAGATGGAAGATTGGAACACTGTTTGATGGTAGTATGCAGAATTATGGGCTTGATTTTAAAAATCAGCTTGTAATGTATTTGTTTATTGTTTTGTTAATTGTTGTTGATATTGTGCATTATAAGGGCATAAAAATCAGGGATACATTTATGAAACAGGATATTGTGTTTAGATATACTGTTTATGTTTTGGCTATAATGTCAATTGTGATTTTTGGTATATACGGAGTTGGATTTAGTGCTTCATCATTTATTTATCAGGGTTTCTAGTATGAAAAAATTTTGGATTAAAACAATAGTATTTATACTTATTCTTGGTTCAGTGTTTCTATTTACTCAGAAATATCTTAAGTATCACTGGCATGAGGATACATATGAAAGATATCTGGAGATAGCACAGGAGCCATATGATTCCATAGATGTTTTGGCTCTTGGAACAAGTGAGATGTATCATGGTTACGCTCCGGTTGCCGGCTTTTATGCAGCAGGTATTACAGGCTATAATCTGTCTATTCAGAACAGATCGGCCATGACTGCATATTATCAGTTGAAATACGCTTTAAAGCATATTCATCCTAAGCTGGTGATATGTGATTTTGTGTGCCTTTTTGATAATGAGTTGCCATCAGAAAGTGAATCGGTATACAGAAGAACTGTTGATAATATGCCGGATTTCCAAATAAAAAGGGAACTGATAAAGGAGATATGTAAGGTTGATGACAGCCAGAATCCTATTGACTGGTATTTCCCAATGCTACGATATCATTCTATATGGAGCGAGCTTTCCGAGGGTGATTTTGTTAATGATAAAGAAGAATTCTCTGAATATCCTGATTATGCAAAGGGAGTTAATCTTGAATATAATCATTGCGAAAATCCATACGATATTGTACCTGAATTGTGGGATGCTGATATGGAGGCAAATGAACTATCGGAATTCAGTATGAATTACTATGACAAGCTTATTGATCTATGTAATGAAAATGATATTAAAATTGTGTGTGTATTGACACCCAAGGTGTCTGATGCGGCTGTGTATTCGGTTAATGTACCTGTAATGGAGGAGTATCTTACATCAAGAGGTGTTAAGTGTATGAATTATTGTACATACGATAAAATATGCTCAATGGGGTTGTCACTGTACAATGATTATAGTGACCCTGCCCACCTTAATGCTCTTGGAGCTTTAAAGTTTACCACCATGTTATCTCAGGATTTGGCTGATAAATTCAATCTGGAAGACAGAAGAGAAGCTGCTGATTCTGAAACAACCCAAAAATGGAATGGTTTATGGGAGCCTTTTGCTTCATATTATGAAAATATGCAATAATATTTGTTGAAAAGTTGTTAGTGTTGTGATAAGATGTTTAGGTTACTGGGCGTAAGCCTTAATATACACGTGTGCGGATGAGTGGATTGGTGTCCTTGCTCAGGATTATCCATTTTGGAAGTACATGGAAGATTTTAACTTATGGAGGTAAGAAAATGAGCGTTATTTCAATGAAACAGTTATTAGAAGCAGGTGTTCATTTCGGACATCAGACAAGAAGATGGAACCCTAAGATGGCTCCTTACATCTACACAGAGAGAAATGGTATCTATATCATTGATCTTCAGAAGTCTGTAGGAATGGTTGATGATGCTTACAATGCAGTTGCATCAATCGCAGAGCAGGGTGGTACAGTTCTTTTTGTTGGTACTAAGAAGCAGGCTCAGGATGCTGTTAAGACAGAGGCAGAGCGTTGCGGAATGTATTATGTAAATGAGAGATGGCTTGGTGGTATGCTTACTAACTTTAAGACAATCCAGAGCCGTATTAAGAGACTTAAAGACATCGAGAGAATGTCAGAGGATGGTACATTCGATGTTCTTCCTAAGAAGGAAGTTATCGAACTTAAGAAGGAATGGGATAAGCTTGAGAAGAACCTTGGCGGTATCAAGGAAATGAAGAAGATTCCTGATGCTATCTTCGTAGTTGATCCTAAGAAGGAAAGAATTTGTGTTCAGGAAGCTCATGCACTTGGAATTACTTTGATTGGTATTGCAGATACCAACTGTGATCCTGAAGAACTTGATTATGTTATCCCAGGTAATGATGATGCTATCAGAGCAGTTAAGCTTATCGTTTCTAAGATGGCTGATGCTGTTATCGAAGCTAATCAGGGTGAGACTGCTGCTGATGAGGCTGCTATGGCAGAGGCTGCAGCACAGAAGGAAGCAACTGATATTGAAGAAGTTGCAGATGCTGAATAAATACTAATTGATTGTGATTTTAGGAGGATAATAAAATGGCTATTACAGCAGCAATGGTTAAAGAGTTAAGAGAAATGACCGGTGCAGGAATGTTGGATTGCAAGAAGGCTCTTAACGAGACCAATGGTAATATGGAAGAGGCAGTTGATTTCCTTAAGAAGTCAGGTGCTGCTAAGGCTGAGAAGAAGGCTAGCAGAATTGCAGCTGAAGGTATTGCAAGAGTAGCTACTTCAGGTAATACAGCAGTTGTTGTTGAGGTTAATTCAGAGACTGACTTCGTTGCAAAGAACGAAGTATTCCAGTCATTTGTACAGGATGTTGCAGATAAGGCTCTTAGTGCATCAGTAGATAAGGCAGGCGACGGAGAAGATGTTGCTGAGATTCTTGGTATGAAGGATGCTCTTGTTGAGAAGACAGCTAAGATTGGTGAGAAGCTTTCTATCAGAAGATTTGAGAAGGTTTCAGGTGATACTGTTGCAACATATATTCATGGTGGCGGAAGAATTGGTGTTCTTGTTGCCGGTAATGGTGCATCAGATGATGCTGCTAAGGAAGCACTTACCAATATCGCAATGCAGATAGCTGCTATGAATCCTGAGTATATCAGCCGTTCAGACATGTCTCAGGCACAGGTTGACAAGATTAGAGATATTGTTGTTGACAGCGCTTTAAATGATCCTGCTTCACTTCCTAAGCCTATTCTTAACAGCTTGATTGAGAAGGCTATTAGCGATAAGGTATGGTCAGATGAAGATATCGCTATTTACGAAGAGAAGAAGAGCAATATGAACTACTTATTTAACTTCCTTTCTAAGGAAGCAGCTACAGCTCTTGCAACACTTGCTATGGCTGATAAGGAAAACATTGTTAGCAATAAGATTTTCGGTGGACTTGCTGAAGGACGTGTTTCTAAGCAGCTTAAGGAAATCTGTCTTCTTGATCAGACTTATGTTAAGGCAGAAGATGGTAAGCAGACAGTTGCTAAGTACCTTGAGTCAGTAAATAAAGCTCTTACAATTTCCAAGATGGTTCGTTTCGAAGTAGGCGAAGGTATGGAAAAGAAGAATGAAGATTTCGCAGCCGAAGTTGCTGCACAAATGAATGCTTAAGTAAAAGCAGAGTGGAATATAATAAAGAGTCCGATGCAAGCTTGCTTGTAATCGGGCTCTTTTTATATTCCATTGTGCGCGCGGCGCATTCGCCACGCGTCGTAAGGCGCGGGGAGAATGCGATGCTTTTACTTAAGCATTCAGCGAAGAAGGCACCGCATGTTCGTAATCTATTTCAGAATGTTGCTCGTGCTGTTTGACACATTTTTATATTCCATTGTGCGCGGGGAGAATGCGATGCTTTTACTTAAGCATTCAGCGAAGAAGGCACCGCATGTTCGTAATCTATGAAGAATGTTGCTCGTGCTGTTTGGCACATTTTTATATTCCTTTTCGTTCTCTTGCTTTGTTAATCAGTTCTTCACCTTCTGAAAAGGCTCTACGTAAATCAGGCTCGATTGCCTTAGAATTGGCTTTTTCTATTCGTTTAATATCAGCCCATTTTGTGGCTTCGTTTCCGTTTTCATCCAGAATTATTTCACCAAATACATGGGGATGACGTCTGATCATTTTATTCTTGATATCCTCTGCAACATCTTCAATATTAAATAATCCGTTTTCGCTGGCAATTTGTGCATGCATAACCACCTGAAGCAGCAAATCACCTAATTCCTCGCGTAAATTGTAGAAATTACCTGTTTCATTATAGACATTTATTCCGCCAATAATCTCACAGGCTTCCTCTATTAACTCCGGCTTAAGACTATCGTGAGTCTGTTCTCTGTCCCAGGGGCATCCATCCTCTGAGCGAAGCCTGGCAACCACTTGAATTAATTCTTCTATTTGTGACATATAGTTAGTCTCCTTATCAAAGTCATTTTAATTAAATCTTCCTAAAACATCCATATAAAATTTGGCATATTAATATTTACTTCATCAAAAAGACATCTTTATTCTTAATGCATAAAGGGAAGTAATCTTGATTTTAGCCGGGGTGCCATAATGGAGGCTAGTATAATTTTTATCAGGTCGGGTATTATAAATGGAACCACACCTGTTAATATAGCATTACTATATGACAGATTGTTAATAATACTAAGGTAAATAGTACCTATACAATACAGTGCCAGGTTCCCACATATAAAGCTTATTGTTGTAAAAATCATATTTGCTCCCAGATGCTTAATAAGTGTCCCGGATATGAGACACATTAATAAATATCCTAGAATATATCCTCCGGTGGGACCTATAAGTATATGTATTCCACCTGTATAGCCTGAAAATACAGGAATCCCGATAGCTCCCAAAAGGATATATATTATAATTGACAGCATACACATTCTGGAACCGAATATATAGGTGAAAATCATAATAAATAGTGTTGCAAGTGATATGGGGACAATGCCAAGTGGGATGATTATGGGACATATTGCACATAGAAGCGCACTCATAATTGCGACCTTTGTTAGGGTAATTGTTTTTGATGTCATTGGAATCCTACTGTCGTTAATATAATAATCATTAAATATAATGCAATTAAATTTCAACTGTGTTATTATATCATATAAAGTGTAATAAACAAAATTATACAATTGTAAAGGAGTCGCTATGGAATTGAAGAATATTGCAGAAGAACTTTCTGGTAATGCTTATCCCGGTCGTGGAATTATTATTGGTAAGACTAAGGATGGCAAAAAAGCAGTTACAGCTTATTTTATTATGGGAAGAAGTTCTAACTCCCGTAATCGTGTGTTTGTAGAAGAAGGAGAGGGTATTCGTACAGAGGCTTTTGATCCTGCTAAGCTTGAGGATCCATCACTTATTATATATGCACCTGTTCGAGTGCTTGGTAATAAGACAATTGTAACAAACGGTGATCAGACAGATACTATTTTCGAGGGTATGGACAAGCAGCTTACTTTTGAGCAGTCTTTGAGAACCCGTGAATTTGAGCCGGACGGTCCTAATTATACACCTAGAATTTCCGGTATTATGCATATTGAGAATGGTAAATACAATTATGCGATGTCTATTCTTAAGAGCAACAACGGCAATCCTGATTCCTGCAACAGATATACCTTTGCTTACGAGAATCCGGCAAATGGTGAAGGCCATTTTATTCATACATATATGAATGACGGCAATCCTTTGCCAAGCTTTGAAGGCGAGCCTAAGCTTATTAATGTACTTGATGATATTGATGAGTATACTGATTTGTTGTGGAATAATCTTAATGAGGATAATAAGGTTTCATTATTTGTTCGTTATATAGATATTGAAACAGAAAAATATGAGACTCGTATTGTAAACAAGAACAAATAAAACAATAGAAAATATAGACTTATAGAAAGAATAGGATAGAAAAATGAAAGAACTTGAACTTAAATATGGATGTAATCCCAATCAGAAGCCTGCAAAAATATATGTTAATAACGGTAGCGACTTGCCTATAGAGGTACTTAATGGTAAGCCGGGGTATATTAATCTTCTTGACGCCTTCAATGGCTGGCAGCTTGTTAAGGAGTTAAAGGAAGCTACAGGCTATCCTGCTGCAACCTCCTTTAAGCATGTGTCACCTGCCGGTGCAGCAATCGGTACCGAATTAACAGATCTTATGAAAAAGATTTATTTTATTGAGGATGTTAAGGAGCTTTCACCTATTGCCTGTGCTTACGCTAAGGCAAGAGGTGCTGACAGAATGTCATCCTTTGGTGATTTTATCGCACTTTCGGATGTATGTGATATTACCTGTGCCAATATTATTAAGAAAGAGGTTTCAGACGGTATTATTGCTCCAGGGTTTGACGATGATGCACTTGAGATACTTAAGGCTAAGAAGAATGGCAATTATGCAATTATTAAGATTGATCCTTCATACAAGCCTGAACCTATTGAACATAAGGATGTATTCGGTATTACCTTTGAACAGGGTAGAAACGAAGTAAAGATTGATGAATCCTTACTGGAAAACATTGTAACCAAGAACAAGGATATTCCTGACAGTGCTAAGAAGGATATGCTTATTTCTCTTATTACACTTAAATATACTCAGTCTAACTCAGTATGCTATGTTAAGGATGGTCAGGCAATTGGTATTGGTGCCGGTCAGCAGTCTCGTGTTCATTGTACAAGACTTGCTGGTTCTAAGGCTGATAACTGGTTACTCCGTCAGTGTCCTAAGGTTCTTAATCTTCCTTTTGTTGATGGAATCAGAAGAGCAGACAGAGATAATGCTATTGATAATTATATTGGTGAGAATTACATGGATGTTCTTCGCGACGGAGCCTGGGAGAAAATCTTTAAGGTTAAGCCTGAAGTATTTACAGCAGAGGAGAAGAGAGAATGGCTTGATCAGATGGATGATGTTGTTCTTGGCTCAGATGCATTTTTCCCATTCTCTGATAATATTGAAAGAGGACATAAGAGTGGCGTTAAGTATGTAGTTCAGCCGGGTGGCTCATTAAGAGATCAAGATGTAATCGATTGCTGTGACAGCTATGGAATGGCAATGGTATTTAATGGAGTAAGACTTTTCCATCACTAATTAGATATTTGCAATTTAATATGTGTATAAACGAGTGCAAATAATACGCTTACTATTGATTTAGAACATAAAAAGCCTTAATATATTTATCATAATAATATGTTTATTTGAAGGAAGTTTTATGACAATTTCTAGTAAATTCATTATAGTATCCATATTGTTTGCACTCATTTTATTTGTGCTGGCAGTTGGTGTAGATGTTAAGTCAAATAGCAATGATAAGACAGGAATTAAAAAATTCCTTGTTTTTGAGCGCTCATATATTTGTCTTCTTGTTGCATATATATTTCAATTCTTTTGTTCTGACAATAGTATTATTCAGATTGCTTTGATTATAGTTGTATGGTATTCCTATTGTGTTATTCTTTCGTCTATTATTTCACAGATAGCATATTTTAGCCAATGTAATAAGAAATGTGTGTCTGTTCTTGTGTCGGTATTGTGCTATTATTGTGTGGGCTCTATTTTGTTTGAAATTATGTATATGAGATTTGAGGTAATATCCAATAGCACAGGTATTTATTTCGTGCCCGGAATGATAGGGGGTGTGATATTCTATATAATTCCTGTACTGATATTCTTCACATCCGTAATAATGATGCTTGTTTCCTATTGGAATAATCATAAGAAGATTAGAGAAAAATATCTCCTTAAGGTAATGGTTTTTGCGGTGGTTCCTTGCTGTGTTGGAATTGGTGTTGAATATGTGTGCCGAATTTTTGATGTATATTATCCTATTTTTGCAATAGTACTGATTTTGTCTTATACATTTTTTAAGGAATTACAGAGTCAGAATTATAATATTATGCTACGCAGAGAGGATTATGATGCGGAGCTTGATGATTCTAAGACAGATATAGTATTCATATGTGATGATAACCAGAAGGTTATATTTATGAATAACGCTGCAAAGATATATGGTGATATGCAGAAGGATTCCTTCTTAGGAAGGCGTCTTGCTGATATATTCCTTCTTGATGCAGATATTGAAAGAGAGATTAATAACAAGGACAGAGATGAAGGGCTTATGGTTCCGGCCGTATATCCACCGGTAGATAAGAAAATCATTATGAAGGTGTTCCATAGATATGACTGCTGTAAGGAGATTCTGTCTAGTGTTGTTACCATACCTAATTATGAGGTGGCAAGAGATGAGGATAACGATGGCTTCTATACAAAGGAGGATGTAATTGATAATGCATTTTCTGAAATGACTGCACTTCCACAGACAGCAGATGTTGATGATAGCGTAGATGATCTCTTGGATATGTCTATTATTGCCAAGGGTTCAAGAGCGCTTCTTGTTGGTGAGAATGTTAATGATATTGCCGGCTTGGAGAAGCTGTTTCAACCTTATGATATTGAAGTATATAAAGCAATTGGCGGAAGAGCGGCAGTTGAGATGCTTAAGAAGCCTGCTTTTGATATTATATTTGTGACCTATGCAATGGATAAGCTTTCAGGCGTGGAGACTGTAAACAGAATACGTTCCCTGGGGAAGGATTATTACTCTGATGTTCCGGTTATATTTATTGTATCAGGCAGTATAGATAGTATTTATAAGGATATGTTAGAGGTTACTTTTAATGATTATATTCAGAAACCTATATCCTCCAAAAAGCTTAACCTCGTACTTACAAGATGGCTGTGGAGAAGATATGCGATTTCCGAACGCTATGATTATCCTTCGAGTAATACCAGATACCAAAGGTACATTAGTGCAATGTGTGATTTGTATAAGGATTGCGAATGTTTTATGGAATCAGAAAACTGGCAGTTTTTTGGATATTGTCTTAAGGGAATGAAACGTGTATGTGCCCTTATAGACAGCAAGGATTTGATGGATGCCTGCGATGAAACAATGGATACATATCTTTTGGAAGAGTATTCCTTACTCCCTGAATGTATGGATAAGCTTAAACAAGAAACTGAAAATGTTAAGAATGATGAAATAATCGGTGCATTGTTTTAGTGCATCTACCCATGTAATAGTAGTTAAAAGGTCCGTAATATTACACATATTACGGACCTTTTTATAGTCATATTTGATTTAGAAAACGATGTACTAGTGAACATCCTTGTCGCCATTGATTTTTCTGAAGGCTGTAGAAAGCATCAGCTTAATTCTGTTAAGCTGATTAACTTCGCTGGCTCCGGGATCGTAGTCTATCGCCACTATATTAGAATCAGGGTAGTGACGTCTTAACTCCTTGATTACACCTTTTCCTACTACGTGATTAGGTAAGCATCCAAAAGGCTGTGTACATACGATATTAGGCACACCTGAATGTATGAGCTCTACCATTTCACCTGTAAGGAACCAGCCCTCACCTGTCTGATTACCTATGGAAACAATATCCTTGGCATAATCAACAATGGAGTATATCTTAACCGGAGCAGTAAAATGCTTACTTGCATTCAATGCATCTATTCCTGCTTTTCTTAAATAATCGACTCCGCCGATTGCGAATTTGGCTATGCTTGAATAACGCTTCTTTGTACCGAGATGTTCAGCCTTAAATATCTGGTTGTAGAAGCAGTATTGCATAAAATCAATAAGATCGGGCACAACAGCTTCGGCACCCTCAGCTTCAATTAAGTCCACAAGATGATTATTGGCTGTAGGACTGAACTTAACAAGAATTTCTCCAACAACACCAACCTTTGGCTTCTTGAGGTTTTCATCAATAGGAATATTGTCAAATTCTTCAACCATATCCTTACACATCTTTTTAAATTCACTAAAGCTTTGTTTTTCCTTACTTATATAGGCAATACATTTCTGTTCCCATGCAGCGTGTAATTCATTGGTAGAACCCTTGGTTAATTCATAGGGGCGCATCCTGTAAATACAGCGCATAAGAATATCACCAAATATTGCAGCATAACCCAGTCTTCTTATAAGCTTAAGATTAATGTTAAAGCCGGGATTACTTTCAAGCTTGGATAGATTCAGTGATATTACAGGAATATGACTGTAGCCGGCCTTGTCAAGGGCTCGTCTGATGAAGCTGATATAGTTAGTAGCACGACATCCACCGCCTGTTTGAGTCATAATCAGTGCAAGATTATCTGTATCGTATTTGCCGGACAGCAGTGCTTCCATTAGCTGACCTACTACTATTAAGGAAGGGTAGCAGGCATCGTTATTAACATATTTTAGACCGACATCAATTGCTTCTTTATTGGAATTCTGCGGAACAATAAGATTATATCCGCAGGAGTTAAATGCCTTTTCCATAATATTAAGATGTATAGGTGACATATCCGGACACAAAATCAGATAATTTTTACGCATTTCCTCTGTAAACTTAACACGGTTAAAGGATGCAGAAACTATATTTCGCTTTTCACCCTGTTTCTTTTTAAGATTGATAGCGCATAGAAGAGAACGTATTCTGATTCTGGCTGCACCAAGATTGTTAACCTCATCTATTTTTAGGCAGGTATATATCTTGCCTGAGTTGGTCAGAATATCATTAACCTGGTCTGTGGTAACAGCATCAAGACCACAGCCAAAGGAGTTAAGCTGAACTAAATCAAGATTGTCCACAGTCTTAACATAATTGGCAGCCGCATATAATCTTGAATGGTAGGTCCACTGATCGGATACAATAAGCGGACGCTCACAGGGAGCTAAATGAGATATTGAATCCTCGGTAAGTACGGCAAGTCCGTAGGAATTAATCATTTCAGGGATTCCGTGATTGATTTCCGGGTCAATATGATAAGGTCTTCCTGCAAGAACAATACCATGACAGTTATTATCCTTAAGATATTTAAGTGTTTCTTCACCTTTTTTCTTAATGTCTTCCCTTGCCCGTTCCATTTCTGCGTAGGCTTTAGTGGCTGCATTAATAATTGTATCCTTAGAAAAGTCAGGAAATACCTTAACCAATTCATCTGAAACAATTTTCAGACTTTCAAAGGATAAGAAGGGATTTTCAAAACGTATGTCACCCTTAATAATCTCGTCCATATTGTTCTTAATATTCTCACTGTAGGAGGTGACAATAGGACAGTTATAGTGGTTAGGAGATTCTGCATATTCCTTGCGCTCATAGAAAATCGCCGGATAGAAAATATACTTTATTCCCTGCTTAATCAACCATTCCACGTGTCCATGAGCAAGCTTTGCAGGATAACATTCTGATTCACTGGGAATTGATTCGATTCCTAACTCGTATATCTTGTGGGATGAACGAGGTGAGAGAACAACCCTGTAGCCAAGCTCCGTAAAGAAGGTAAACCAGAAGGGATAGTTTTCGTACATATTAAGAACCCTTGGAATACCTACTTCTCCCATAGGAGCATCCTTTATATCAAGGGGAGTATAGTCAAATATTCTTTTTTCCTTGTAATCAAAAAGGTTAGGCAGATTATTTTCGTTTTTGACTTTGCCAAGACCCTTTTCACAGCGGTTACCGGATATGTAGCGTCTGTTGCCGGAAAATGTATTGATTGTAAGACGGCAGTTGTTGGTACAGCCGTTACATTTAGCCATAGAAGTAGTAAATTCGAGCTTATTTATATCCTCCGGTGTAAGCATAGTAGTGGAAGGATTATCAGCATATCTTTCACGGGCTATAAGGGCTGCACCAAAGGCACCCATGATACCTGCTATGTCAGGACGTATAGCTTTTGTTTTGGCGATTTTTTCAAAGCTTCTTAAAACGGCATTGTTATAGAAGGTACCGCCCTGAACAACTATTTTTTGTCCAAGAGAGGAAGCGTCAGCTACTTTAATAACCTTAAATAATGCATTTTTAATAACGGAATATGCAAGTCCGGCTGAAATATCGGCTACGGAAGCGCCTTCCTTCTGTGCCTGCTTAACCTTGGAATTCATAAATACTGTACAACGTGTTCCCAGATCTATAGGGTGCTTGGCGAATAATGCCTCGCCGGCAAAATCAACAACTGAATAGTTGAGTGATTTGGCAAAGGTCTCTATGAAGGAACCACAGCCTGAAGAACATGCTTCATTAAGAAGAACTGAGTCAACGGTGTGATTCTTTATTTTGATACATTTCATATCCTGACCACCAATGTCAAGGATACAGTCTACCTCCGGTTCGAAGAATGCGGCAGCATAGTAATGAGCCACAGTTTCTACTTCACCCTCATCAAGCAATAGCGCTGCCTTAATAAGAGCTTCACCATAGCCGGTAGAGCAGGAGTGAACAATAGTTGCTTCATTAGGAAGCTTGGAATAAATATCCTTAATTGCCTTAAGTGTTGTTAACAGAGGATTACCGTTGTTGTTGCTGTAGAAGGAATACAGAAGCTTGCCATCCTCTGATATTAAAGCAAGCTTTGTTGTAGTAGAGCCTGCATCTATTCCTAAGAAGCATTTACCCTTGTAATCGCTTAATGTGGCAGTTTGAACACAGTGAGCCTCATGACGCTTGGTAAATTCCTGATAATCTGCTTCGGAATTAAAAAGGGGCTCCATACGTGCAACTTCAAAGTCCATGTGAATATCGGAATTAAGTCTGTTATCCAGCTCACTGAGCATCATGTGAGAAGCGTTCTTATAATTAAGAGCAGATCCGATTGCCGCAAAAAGATGAGAATTATCCGGCGTGATGGTATGCTCTTTGTCAAGCTTAAGTGTACGAATAAAGGCATTTTTTAGCTCAGGAAGGAAATGGAGCGGACCTCCGAGAAATGCCACATGACCTCTTATGGGCTTGCCGCAGGCAAGGCCGGATATGGTCTGATTAACAACCGACTGAAAGATGGAAGCCGCAAGGTCCTCCTTAGCAGCTCCGTCATTAATAAGCGGCTGAATATCTGATTTGGCAAAAACACCACATCTTGCTGCAATAGTATACAGAGACTTGTAGTCCTTGGCGTATTCATTAAGTCCACTTGCATCTGTTTTAAGAAGTGAAGCCATCTGATCAATAAAGGAGCCTGTTCCGCCGGCACATATACCATTCATTCTTTGCTCAACATTGCCGCCTTCAAAGTATATGATTTTGGCATCCTCACCACCCAGCTCAATTGCTACATCAACCTTGTCGCTGTAGTTCTTAAGGGCGGTAGAAACTGCTATAACCTCCTGAACAAAGGGAACTCCTAAGTGATTGGCAAGGGTAAGACCGCCGGAGCCTGTAATCATAGGGTGAATATCACAATCACCGGTTACCTTTAAAGCATCCTTAACTAAATCCTTAAGTGTTTCACGAATATTTGCAAAATGACGTCTGTAGTCGGAAAACAGAATATTGTTGTCGCTATCTAAAAGAGCGATTTTAACTGTTGTTGAACCAATATCTATTCCTAATGTGTAAAGATTGTTCTTGCTCATAATATTACCTTTCTGTACTATAAAAAACCCTTTCGGGCACACAAAGTTTATTCTACAACAATAGTAGGAAAAATTCAACAAACGTTACTGCTTAGTCGCCATTGAAGTTTTAGTGTTAAAATGGTAAACTAAATTTTACTAATTGTCACGGGAAATGATTGTTTCAGTGATGAGATTAATGAAAGGATTTTTTTATGGATAAGTTTTTAAATAAGCTGGAGAGAAAGTATGGTCGTTATGCGATTAACAATCTGACTAAAATAATTTTAATTGGCTACGTGATAGGCTATGTAATTTCTCTGTTTTCAACTGTTACCGGTCTTAATTTGTTCAATCTTATTACCTTTAATCCCTATTATATTTCAAGAGGGCAAATATGGAGACTTGTTACCTGGGTTATTATTCCGCCATCAGACCTTAGTATTTTTACAATATTTATGATTTTGTTTTATTACTGGATAGGTAATTCGTTAGAGCGAACCTGGGGGGCCTTTCGATATAATGTATATGTATTGTCCGGAATAATTTTTTCTGTAGTTATTATGTTTGCATTTTACCTGATTATTGCCTATGGTGTGTATGATGGTGAAATATGCAATGAAGTAGGATATTACATAAGTTTGTTTGTTTCTACCTATTATGTGAACCTTACGTTGTTTTTAGCACTGGCTTCCTGTTATCCGGATGTTAAAATCATGCTGTGGGCAATTATTCCGGTTAAAGTCAAGTGGATGGCGTATCTTGATGTTGCGGTTATACTTTATGATGTGCTGACCTTTAATTATAAGAGCGCTTTCCCTATATCACTTGCCAAGCCGGTTTCAGTTATAGCATCATTACTGAATTTCCTGTTATTCTTCCTGACCTCCAACAAGTTTAGAGGCTTCTCGGGGAAGGAAATGAAGCGTAGGGCAGAATACAAAAGAAAGGTTAAGGATGCACCAAGGATTACCAAGCATAAATGCGCTATTTGCGGTAGAACAGATGAAGATTCCGTTGATTTGAGCTTCCGTTTCTGCTCAAAGTGTAACGGTAATTATGAATTCTGTCAGGACCATCTTTTTACACATAAACATTTTGAATAAGGAATAATGATATGGATGAATTACAATTTAGAAAAGCATTAATTAAGCTACGTGCCGAAGCAAAAAAACAGGGAGAATATATTTCAAAGGAACAGGTTTCAAGAAGCTTCCTTCCTCTTGATATTAAGAAGGAGCAGCTTAATCTTGTGTACAATTATTTGACGGAAGAAAAGGTGACTTTGGTTGACGATGATGAGGAGATTCCAAAGAGCGAAATAAATTCCGCTGTTTTCGACGAGAAGCTTTCTTTAAGACCGGAGGATAGTGAATATCTTAAGATGTATATTGAGGAACTGAACGATATTACGGTCTATTCTAAGGAGGAACGTCTGGTACAATTGAAGAAGGTTTTAGAAAACCGTAATCTTGCAACGGAGCTTCTGCCTAGTCTGTATATTCATGAGGTAGTTGATGTTGCAAGACTGTATTCCGGACAGGGAGTTCCTATGGAAGACCTTATTGGGGAAGGTAATGTAGGAATACTTCTTGGAATTAAGATGCTTGACTGCTGCGAATCAGAGGAAGAGATTGAAGAGTTCATGATGAAGATGATTATGGATTCAATGGAGTCCTTGTGCCTTGAGAACTCCACTCTTGAGGATGAAGATATTTTTATGCTGGAGAAGCTTAATGACCTTAACGACAAGATTAAGGAATTATATGAAGATTTGGGACGCAAAATCACAGTGGAAGAGCTTGCAGCAGAACTTGATTTTAGTCAGGAAGAAATAAACAAGTTACTTGATTTGGCTTCGGATACAATTGATTGTGTGATTCGTGAGTAAAAACATTAAGGAGATTAGAAATTATGGGATTAGATGGAGTTAAGGATTTAGAAGCATACGAATATGTAAGCAGTCAGCGACTTGAGAATCTTAAGTCAGAGGGTATGATTTTAAAGCATAAGAAATCAGGCGCCAGAATATGCCTTATATCAAATGATGATGAGAATAAGGTATTCTATATAGGCTTTCGAACACCGCCTGTTGACAGTACAGGACTTCAACATATAATGGAGCATTCTGTATTGTGTGGTTCTAAGAAATATCCTGTTAAGGATCCCTTTATTGAGCTTGCCAAGGGTTCACTAAATACCTTCCTTAATGCCATGACTTATCCGGATAAGACAGTTTATCCTGTTGCAAGCTGTAATGACAAGGATTTTCAGAATCTGATGAATGTATATCTGGATGCTGTTTTTTATCCCAATATTTATACAAGAGAGCAGATATTTAAACAGGAGGGGTGGCATTATGAGTTAAAGGATGCTACTGATCCCGTTACTATAAACGGTGTTGTATATAATGAGATGAAGGGTGTGTACTCATCCGCTGATGATGTATTAGAACGTGAGATTATCAGCTCACTTTTTCCCGATAGCGTATATTCCAATGAGTCCGGCGGTGACCCTAAGGTAATTCCAACCTTAACCTATGATAAGTTTATTGAATATCACAGGAATTTCTATCATCCCTGTAACAGCTATATTTATCTGTACGGCAATATGGATATGGCTGAGAAGCTTGAATTTATTGATAGGGAATATCTTAGGGACTATGATGTTATTGACCTTGACACAGCTATTGAACTGCAAAAGCCCTTTAGTTCTATGAACAGGGTAACAAAGTATTATCCTGTTACAGATGATGATGAACAGACGGATGGAACCTATTTGTCCTATAATACAGTAATTGACACGGTGCTTGACAGAGAGCTTTATCTTGCTTTTCAGATTATTGAATATTCACTTCTGACTGCACCGGGAGCTGTTCTTAAACAGAAGCTTTTAGATAAGGGAATCGGAGAGGATATTTATGGCTCCTATGATAACGGAATATATCAGCCATATTTTACTGTTGTTTCCAAGAATGCCAATGAAGAGGATGCTGAGAATTTCTTAAATACTATTAAGGATGTATTAAGTCAGGTTGTTAAGGAAGGCCTTGATAAAAAATCACTTCGTGCAGGGCTTAATGTTTTGGAATTTCGTTATCGTGAGAATGATTTTGGTGGATATCCTAAGGGACTTGTGTATGGACTTGAAGCCCTTGACAGTTGGCTCTATGATGAAAATCATCCTTTTATGCATATAGAGATTCTTGATGTGTTCGAGAAGCTTAAGGGACTTGTGGATACTGATTATTTTGAAAAGCTTATTGATAAGTATCTGCTTAATAATTCCCACAGCTCCTTTGTTGTTCTAAGGCCCAAGGCAGGTCTTCAGGATGAAATTGATGAACAGTTGACTAAGGAGCTTGAGGCTTATAAGGCACAGTTAAGTGAAGCACAGATTAATGAACTGGTAGAGAGTACTAAGGAGCTTATTGCATATCAGGAGGAGCCTAGTACCGGGGAGGAGCTTGAAACTATTCCGCTTCTTGAAATATCAGATATTAAGGAATCCATAATTCCATTTAAGAATACTCTTAACATGGTAGAGGATACCAAGGTGCTGACCCATGATATTTTTACAAATGGTATCGGGTATCTAACACTGGGCTTTGATTGCGATAATATATCAACAGAGCTGCTTCCTTATCTGGCATTGCTCTCTAATATATTGGGACTCATTGATACTGAGAATTATTCATACGCTGACCTTACCAGCGAGATTTTCCTTAATTCCGGAGGAATTTCTTCTGAGCTGTCATCCTACAGTGATGTTGTTAATGTTGAGAACAGCAGATTCTTTATGGAATTTAAGATAAAGATTCTCCTTGATAAGCTTGATTTTGCCTTCAATATCATAGATGAAATTATTAATAAATCAATTCTTGACTGCCCTAAGAGACTGAAGGAGCTTATTAATATTAAAAAGTCAAGAATGCAGATGAGTCTTATGGGGTCTTCTCATGTGTATGCGGCTATGCGTGCTCTTACACAGTCTACCGAAAGAGCTGTACGAGGCGAACTTATTCGTGGAATTTCCTTCTATAATTTTATTGAGGAATGTGCTGATAATTTCGATACAAGACAGGAGGAGATTATAGATAAGCTTAAAAGGTGCATGAACATTGTATTCAGGAAGGAAAATCTTTTTGTTGATTATATTGCACCTAAGGAGGAAAATAATAAATTATTATCTCTTGTGGCTGCCTTTAGGGATAAGCTTTACGAGGCACCATTTACTGAAAATGGTTATTCGCTTAAGCTCTTTGATAAAAATGAAGGCTTTAGAACAGCGGGACAGGTTCAGTATGTGGCACTTGCAGGTAACTTCAAAAAGCATAATTTAGAATATAAGGGCTCTCTAAGAGTACTTAAGACTATTTTGGGCTACGACTATTTGTGGAATAACGTAAGAGTTAAGGGCGGTGCCTATGGTTGCATGAGCAGCTTTGATATGGCAGGTGACTATTATTTAGTGTCATATAGAGATCCTAACCTTAAGAATACACTTGATATTTACAATAAAGCTGCTGATTATATCAGTAATTTTGAGTGTTCAAAAAGAGATGTAACCAAATATATCATCGGAACAATATCTGATATGGATATTCCTCTAACACCTTCAGCAGAGGGCAAGCGTTCCATGAATGCGTATTTGTGTAATATGACAGATGGAATGCTGCTTAGGTCAAGAAAGCAGGTACTTTCCACAGATATTGATGAGATTAGATCTCTTTCCGAATATCTTAGAGTGTTATGTAAAGAGAATCATTTATGTGTTGTTGGTTCGAACAGAATGATAGAGCAGGATGCAGATTTGTTCGACGTTGTTACTAACCTTGTGTAATGGAGCAGATTAATATGGATATTAATGATAACAGCAAATATAAATCGGGTTTTGTGACTTTGGTGGGAAGACCTAATGTAGGAAAGTCAACACTGATGAATAAGCTTATCGGTCAGAAAATCGCTATTACAAGCAATAAGCCTCAGACCACAAGAAACCGTATTCAGACAGTATATACGTCGGATATCGGACAGATTATTTTCCTTGATACCCCCGGTATGCACAAGGCCAAGAATAAGCTCGGGGATTATATGGTTAAGACTATTAACAAGACCATTGAGGATGTGGATGTGTGCTTGTGGCTGGTGGAGGCATCTGATTATATAGGTCCTTCCGACAGACAGATTGCTGCACAGCTTTCCAAGGTTAACAAGCCGCTTATTCTCGTTATTAATAAGATAGACAAAGTCAAAAGAGATGATTTGTTTAAAATTATAGATGCCTACAGGAAGCTGTGTGACTTTGATGAAATTGTGCCTGTTTCGGCTATGACAGGAGATAATACGGATACTCTTATTGAACAGATATTTAATTATCTTCCCTATGGAATGCCCTATTATGATGAGGATACTATTACAGACCAGCCTCAGCGCCAGATTGTAGCGGAAATAATTAGAGAGAAGTCATTAAAATGTCTTGACGAAGAGATTCCCCATGGAATTGCAGTAATGATTGACAGGATGCAATTCGAGAGGAATATTGTTAATATTGATGCAACCATTTGCTGTGAAAAGGATTCCCATAAGGGTATTATTATCGGCAAGCAGGGGGCTATGCTGAAAAAAATTGGCTCCACTGCCAGATACGAAATTGAGAGAATGCTTGAAATGAAAATCAATCTTAAGCTGTGGGTTAAGGTTAAAAAGGACTGGCGTGACTCTGATGTGTTACTTAAAAACTTTGGATATAATTCAAAAGAAGAGCTTTAGAATATTATGCAGGATTATGTGATTTATATGGGAATGGTTTTAGAAGCTACTCCTGTAAACGATTATGACAGGCGAGTTGTTATTCTCACTAAGGAATGTGGAAAAATCACTGCCTTCTGTCGTGGTGCCAGGCGTCAGAATAATAAGATGATGGCGGTGACAAATCCCTTCACATTTGGTAAATACAAGCTGATTGAGGGGAAGAATGCCTACAATCTTATTGATGCTGAGGTTTCTTATTATTTCGAAGAATTGAGAACTGATTTTGTAGGGGCGTACCTTGGAATGTATTTTCTGGAATTTACTTCCTATTGTACCAAGGAAAACAATGACGATTGTGAAATGCTTAAGCTGTTGTTCCAGTCTATAAGAGCCATTATTAAGGAAAATATTGATAATCGTCTTGTTAAGGCAGTATTTGAGATAAAGGCAATTGCTGTCAATGGCGAATATCCGGGTATTCCGGGGGATAGGAGCTTTCTTGCGGATACTTTAAGGGCATTGGATTTTATTGTAGGTACTCCTGTAGAGCATTTATATACATTTTCTGTCAGTGAAGAGGTTTTGTCTGAACTTTCCTATCTGGGAGAAATATATCGAAAAAGACTTATTGACAGAAACTTTAAAAGTCTTGAATTAGTAGAAAATTGTATGTTGAAAATATGATTTTTGTTGTTTATAATATTCGTTGCACGATATCCATATTAAGTATTTTATTATTAAGGAGCTAAATTGTTTAAGAAGCATTTTTGTTTGTCTATAATTTTATGTCTGTTTATTCTTATTTTCCCTTGTGGATGTTCAGATGAGGAAATGTACAGCACTGACGAAACGAATATTTCAATTAACAAGAAGGGTGTTGTTACATATACCATTTATGAATCCTTTGATAAGAGCTATTACAATGAAACTGAGCTTAAGGATACTATTGATTTTCAGATTGCTGAGTATTGCGAGGCTAATTCCAATAATAAGGCGGTTAAGCTTGATGAGTATTATGTGAAGGATGGAGTTGCCTGTGTTAAAATGATTTTTGCAACAGGAGAAGACTTTTCAGCCTTTAATGGTGTGGATTTCTTCTATGGAACTGTATCTGAGGCTATTGATAAAGGCTATATTACCAATGTGTCCCTTAAAAATGTGGAGGACGGCACCATGATTGGTCAGACGGAATTTGTGAATCTGACGGATAATATGATTGCAATTGTCAGCGAATCAGTACCGGTTATCGTACAGAAAAAGAAGATACTTTACACTACAGCCAATGTTGATGTATATGACAAGAATGTAGCTAAGATGTCATCTGAGTCTTCGGGTCTTGCATATATTGTTTTGAAGTAGTGAATAGTTACGTTACAGTGAATATATATTGAAAGGTAGGATTATAATATGGAAAAATCAATGGAGAAAATTGTTGCATTAGCAAAGGCAAGAGGCTTTGTCTATCCCGGTTCGGAGATATATGGTGGACTTGCCAATACATGGGATTACGGTAATCTTGGTGTAGAACTTAAGAATAACGTTAAGAAAGCATGGTGGCAGAAATTCGTTCAGGAGAACCCTTATAATGTAGGTGTTGATTGTGCTATTCTTATGAATCCTCAGACCTGGGTTGCTTCAGGTCATCTTGGTGGCTTTGCCGATCCTTTGATGGATTGTAAGGAATGTCACGAGCGTTTTAGAGCTGATAAGCTTATTGAGGATTACTGTGCTGAGAAGGGAATGACACTTCCTAAGCCTATAGATGCATTTTCACAGGAGGAGATGAAGCAGTTTATTGAAGATAATAATGTTCCATGTCCTAGCTGCGGTAAGCATAACTTTACTGACATCAGACAGTTTAATCTTATGTTTAAGACCTTCCAGGGTGTTACTGAGGATGCTAAGAATACAGTATATTTAAGACCTGAAACAGCACAGGGTATCTTTGTTAACTTTAAGAATGTTCAGCGTACATCAAGAAAGAAAATACCTTTCGGTATTGGTCAGATTGGTAAATCCTTTAGAAATGAGATTACACCCGGTAACTTCACCTTCAGAACCCGTGAATTTGAACAGATGGAGCTTGAATTCTTCTGTGAACCGGGAACAGACCTTGAGTGGTTCCAGTACTGGAGAGGCTTCTGCCGTGACTGGTTGCTTTCACTTGGTATCAAGGAAGATGAGATGCGTTTGAGAGATCACGACCCTGAGGAGCTTTGCTTCTATTCTAAGGGTACTACAGATATTGAATTCTTATTCCCATTTGGATGGGGTGAGCTGTGGGGTATTGCTGACAGAACCGATTACGATCTTACTCAGCATCAGAATGTATCCGGTGAGGATATGGGATATTTTGATGATACTAAGAATGAGAAGTACGTTCCATACGTTGTTGAGCCTTCACTGGGTGCTGACAGAGTTGTTCTTGCATTCTTATGTGCTGCTTATGATGAAGAGAATATCGGAACAGAAGAGAATCCTGATATGAGAACAGTTCTTCATTTCCATCCTGCACTTGCTCCTGTTAAGATTGGTGTGTTACCTTTATCTAAGAAGCTTAATGAGGGGGCTGAGAAGGTATTTGCTGAGCTTTCTAAGAAATATAACTGTGAATTTGATGACAGAGGTAACATTGGTAAGAGATATCGTCGTCAGGATGAAATCGGAACACCATTCTGTATTACCTATGATTTTGATTCTGAAGAGGATCATGCAGTTACAGTACGTGACCGTGATACCATGGAGCAGGAAAGAATTAAGATAGAAGACCTTGCTGCATATTTTGATAATAAGTTTACTTTCTAAACAAATGTAGTCTTTACAAATTATTCTGCGAATGTTATAATCACACTGTCTTGTGTAGGTGACGAAACAAGGCTCAATCAGTTGTTATAGCTTACTGATTACAGAGAAAGTGTAAAGGAACTGCATGAATGGTTATTGTAAACGCAATTCTATATATGATGAATACATTTAGGACCGAATTTCCCTAGGGATTTTTTGGTCCTTTTTTGTATGATTAGTTCTCATAAGCTATTAATTGAAATATATATGCTTAGATGCAGATTAGGAGGATAAGATGAAAAAGTGGGTATATTTATTTAGCGAAGGAAATGCTGACATGAGAAATCTGCTTGGTGGAAAGGGTGCTAACCTTGCAGAAATGACAAACCTTGGACTTCCGGTACCACAGGGCTTTACTATTACCACTGAAGCCTGTACTCAGTATTATGAGAATGGAAGACAGATTAATGATGAGATTCAGAGTCAGATAGACGAATATGTAGAGAAGCTTCAGGAAATGACAGGTAAGAAGTTTGGAGATACAGAGAATCCTTTACTTGTTTCTGTTCGTTCCGGAGCCAGAGCCTCAATGCCGGGTATGATGGATACTATCCTTAACCTCGGACTTAACGAGGATGTTGTTAAGAGCTTGGCTGAGAAGTCAGGTAATGAGAGATGGGCATGGGACTGCTACAGAAGATTTATTCAGATGTTTTCAGATGTAGTTATGGAGGTCGGTAAGAAATATTTTGAGGTACTTATCGATGAGATGAAAGAAAAACGTGGTGTTAAGCAGGATGTTGAGCTTAATGCAGAGGATCTTAAGGAGCTGGCAGAGCAGTTTAAGAAGGAATATAAGGATAAAATCGGTTCTGATTTCCCTACTGATCCAAAGGTACAGCTTAAGGAAGCAATCAAGGCTGTTTTCCGTTCTTGGGATAATCCTCGTGCTAACGTATACAGAAGAGATAATGATATTCCGTATTCCTGGGGTACTGCTGTTAATGTTCAGTCTATGGCATTTGGTAATATGGGTGATGACTGTGGTACCGGTGTTGCCTTTACCAGAGATCCTGCAACAGGAAACAAGGGACTTTTCGGAGAATTTCTTAATAATGCACAGGGTGAGGATGTTGTTGCCGGTGTAAGAACACCTATGCACATATCTGAAATGGCAGAAAAATTCCCTGAGGCATTTGAACAGTTTAAGGATGTATGCAATAAACTGGAAGAGCATTACAGAGATATGCAGGATATGGAATTTACCGTTGAACATAACAAGCTGTATATGCTTCAGACCAGAAATGGTAAGAGAACTGCTAAGGCTGCACTTAAAATCGCATGTGACCTCGTGGATGAGGGCATGAGAACAGAAGAAGAAGCCGTTGCGATGATTGACCCCAGAAATCTTGATACACTTCTTCATCCGCAGTTTGATACAGAGGTTCTTAAGAATACGGAACCACTTGGAAAGGGACTTGGAGCATCTCCGGGTGCTGCTGCAGGTAAGATTGTATTTAGCGCAGAGGATGCGGAAGCCTGGAAGGAGAAGGGTGAGAAGGTTGTTCTTGTACGACTTGAAACTTCTCCTGAGGATATTACAGGCATGAAGGCATCAGAGGGTATACTTACAGTTCGTGGTGGTATGACATCACATGCTGCTGTTGTTGCAAGAGGAATGGGCAAGTGCTGTGTATCCGGATGCGGTGATATTAATATGGATGAAGCTAACAAGAAGTTTACTCTTGGTGGCAAGGAATTTAAGGAAGGCGATTGCATTTCAATAGACGGAAGTACAGGTAATATTTATGAAGGACTTATTCCTACCGTAGATGCTACAATTGCCGGTGAATTTGAGAGAATTATGGGTTGGGCAGATAAGTATCGTACCATGAAGGTAAGAACTAATGCAGATACTCCTGCAGATGCTAAGAAGGCAAGAGAGCTTGGTGCAGAGGGTATTGGCTTATGCCGTACAGAGCATATGTTCTTCGAGGAGGACAGAATAGCTGCTTTCCGTGAAATGATTTGTGCTGATACTGTGGAGGAAAGAGAAGCTGCTCTTGACAAGATTCTTCCATATCAGCAGGGTGACTTTGAAGAATTATATGAGGCACTTGAGGGATGTCCTGTTACTATTAGATTCCTTGATCCCCCTCTTCATGAATTTGTTCCTACTGAGGAGGCTGATATTAAGAAGCTTGCAGAGGCTCAGAATAAATCAGTAGATGATATTAAGAGTATTATTTCATCATTACATGAATTTAATCCTATGATGGGTCATAGAGGCTGTAGACTGTCAGTTACATATCCTGAAATTGCCAAGATGCAGACTAAGGCAGTAATTCGTGCTGCAATTAAGGTTAAGAAGGCTCATGCTGACTGGGATTTCAAGCCTGAGATTATGATTCCTCTTGTTAGTGAGCTTAACGAGTTTAAGTATGTTAAGAAGATTGTAGTAGATACAGCGGAAAAAGAAATTGCCGATGCCGGTAGTGATTTAACCTACGAAGTAGGTACTATGATTGAGATTCCAAGAGCTTGTATTATAGCTGATGAGATTGCCAAGGAAGCTGATTTCTTCTGCTTTGGAACCAATGATTTGACACAGATGACCTATGGCTTCTCACGTGATGATGCAGGTAAGTTCCTTAATGCATATTATGACACTAAGATTCTTGAGAATGACCCATTTGCTAAGCTTGATAAGGATGGCGTAGGTAAACTCATGAAGATGGCTGTTAATTTAGGACGTCCTGAAAAGTCAACCTTACACGTAGGAATCTGTGGTGAGCATGGTGGAGATCCATCCTCCGTTGAATTCTGTAACAGTATTGGCCTTGATTATGTGTCATGTTCTCCATTCAGAGTTCCCATTGCAAGACTTGCGGCAGCACAGGCAGCTATTGCTTCGGCAAGTGAAGATAAAAAAGAAAGAAGGACTGAAAAAGTGGAAGATCATTTGAAGGAGGCTGCAAAACAGCTTTCAAGCGCAGCTAAGGATGCAGCAGTTGTAGGTAAGGATGTAGCTAAGGTAGTAGCTAAGGATGCCTCTGTAGTTGCCAAGGCAGGTCTTGCCGGAGCCAAAGCAGGATGGCAGGAAGCTAAGAAATCCTTTAAAGATAATATATAATGACGTAAGGGTCAAAAGTCCCATCTGAGCCTATGCTTGCATAAGGCACAGAATGGGACCTTGGACCCTATGAAATATGAGGATAAAAGTGAGGGCGAAAGCCCACACGATATGTACAAAATCTACAAATATTTTTGAAAACAGCATAATCCATTGTTAAATATTCCGAATTTATAAACAACTATTACTATACTTTTAAACACTTTTCTGATAAAATATCAATAAACATATTTAGCCAAATGTGACATTTAGTGGTTTAGTATTATATGAATTTTTAATATGAATAATATAAGGCTGGTAAATCGTGAAAATGTATTGTAGACGAGTGATAAATACTATATTGGCAATCGTAATGTTCTTAATCTGTGTATGTTCTGATTATCTGGTGGTTAGAGCTGATACACAAGAGCTTAAGTCTGTTACGGTTGCTTATTTTTATGATGAGAATTATTTTGGCGGTAAGAATGACGATGAAATCAAGTCGGGCTTTGGCTATGAATACCTTCAGGAAATTGCTAATTTCGCAGGTTGGAAATATAAGTATGTTTATGGTGATTATAATTCTTTACTTGAGCAGTTTATGCGCGGTAAGATTGATATTATGCCTATGGTTTCAAGGGATTTTGATGTAGACGGTTATTATGAAGCCAAGATAGCAGCTGCTAAGACTGCTGATGATAAGTCTGTTATTGAAGAAAATAAAATACAGGTTTTGTATTCTAATCAGCCAATGAGCTCTGAGGATTATTATTTGTGTATTCCACAGGAAAAACAGGAGGATTTTGGTGTTGCTGATTTGTATAATGCCAATGTTGCGGTTTCGGAAGAGCTTGCTGATAAAGCCAAGGGGTGGCTTGAGGGTATCGGTTTGATGTGTAACATTGAAAAATACACCAACTCTGCCGCTTGTATTAATGCTCTTAATAAGGGTGATGTTACTGCAATTATTGATACCTCAGATGTTGTTGATGTTGGGCTTGTGACCTATCGTAAGCTTGGCAGTATTGATTATTATCTGGCTTTTCCCGCCAAAAACAGGGATTTGGTCAGAGAAGCCAATAACAGCCTGGAGTGTATTAATGAATCCACAAAGTGTTTTACCGATTATATAAGGTATGCATACAGAATAAGTGATAAGTCCTCCGAAGTATTTTCAGAGGAGGAGAATGAGTGGATTAAGGAGCATAGAATAATCAATATCGGAACTCTATATTCAGATATGCCTTTTTCTGCTAAGAATGAAGAGAATGGTATGGCTAATGGTTTTGTTTCACCGGTTGTAGATGAATTATTAGCCAATGTTAATCTTTCTTGCGAATATACCTTCTATGATGACTATGCCAGTCTTATTAATGGACTTAATTCCGGCGAGATAGATGCTGCTATTCCGGTTCCGACATATATCTATGAGGCTGAATGTGATGGATATATGTGTACCGATAAGCTATTCTCTACCAATATGATTTTGTTATATAAAGGAGAGTATTCTGAACAGGGTATTTCTAATATTGCAGTTAATGTTAATGATATTTCTTATACCTATGTTAAGAATATGTTTCCAACGGCACAGCTTATTCAATGTGAATCCGATAAGGAATGTGTTGATAAGGTGCTTAGTGAGGAAAATATCTGTACTGTAGTTAATGAATATAAGCTTAAAAAGGTTATACCGGATAACTTTAAATACGGTAAGCTTGAAACCGTTACACTTAATACGCCTCTCAGTATGTCTATTGCAGTTAAACGCGGTGATGCTACATTATTCTATTTGCTTAACAGATGTGCATCATTGGCGGAGGAGGTAGTTATATCAGACGCTATTCTTGATATTGCTGCGAATAATACTATAGAGAGACAACCGTTTTTACAGCGACTTTTGCAGATTGAATATATTGTCATGGCGGTGGTATTCCTTATACTGCTTCTTGTGATTTTCTTCCTTATAAGAACCATAAAGAAAATGGGAGACACCTCCAAGCGTCTTAAAAGGGCAAATAAGGAAATTAAGGGTATTGCAGAGCATCAGCAGCATAACTTTGATGTTATTGGTATACTGGCTCGTGATTATTCCTCGGTATATAAGGTTAATCTTGTTACGGAAGAGGTTGAGGTATATCGTATGGAGGAAAAAGGCGAGGGTAAATATGCTGATCTCCTTAGAATGGGTAATAAGTTTACTGAGGTATTTAATGAATATGTTCGAGAGAACGTATTTGAGGACGATAAACAGAAGATGTACGATGAAGTAAGTCTTGCTGTGGTTAGAAAGAAGCTTAAGCTAAGACAGTCCTATGCTATTAGGTTCCGTAAGGTAGATAAAGACGGTACTGAGCCAAGATATTATGAGATGCGTGTTTCTTCAGCAGATAGTGATAATCTTGGTAAGCTTTCAGACGTTATTGTTGGATTCGTCGATTGTAATGCTGAAATTCTTCATGAAGTAGAGTATACGAAGAGTCTTGAAAAGACACTTAAGTCAGATGCTGTCATTACAGGTCTTGCCGGTGATTTTGATTGGGTAGCCTATGCACCTGTATCAGAGGATTCTGATGCGGATATGATTACCCATTACCGTGTAGGTGATTTGTTTAAGGCTAAGTTTGATAGATTTGAGGAAGAGAGGAATTTCCATGTGCTGTTAGAACAGTTGGCTACTGCATTTGTTATTGAGGATGATAGAAAGCGTTTCCTTAAGGAAACTAAGAAAGCATATATTATTAAGCATTTAATTAAGGATTCTATTTATTTTGTTAACTTCAGAATCAAGGTTTACGATGCCATTCTGTATTATCAGTTTAAGTTTGTGGCTGATGTCGCTGACGGTAAGATGTATGGATTCATTATTGGATTCCATAGTGTTGATGATGAACTTCGTAAAGAGAAGGAACAGCAGGAGAAGCTGGAACAGATGGTATATGAACGTACCATTCAGCTTGAAGAGAAAAATCAGTCCCTTAATCGAATGAATAATGATATTATTGAATTGATGGGTAATGTTGTTGAAGGCCGTGACGCTGAAAGCGGAGAGCACGTTAAGCGTGTTAAGGGCTTTACCAATATTCTTGCTATACAGGTTATGACTGATCTGCCTGAATATGGCCTGACACCTGAGAAGGTAGACATTATTACATCAGCAAGTGCTCTTCATGATGTAGGTAAGATTACTATTCCGGATAATATTCTTCTTAAGCCCGGTAGACTTAATGACGAGGAGTTTAAGATGATGCAGCGTCATACTGTTAATGGTTGCAAGTTGTTAGAGAGTATGCCTGCCGACTGGGGTAAACAGTACTTACAGACAAGTCTTGATATTTGTCGTCACCATCATGAGAAATACGATGGCCGTGGCTATCCGGATAAGCTTAGCGGAGATGATATTCCTATTTCTGCTCAGATAGTTTCCATTGCTGACTGCTATGATGCACTTGTGTCAAAACGAGTATATAAGGATGCATATTCCTGTGAACAAGCATTTAATATGATATGTAACGGCGAATGTGGTGTGTTCTCACCTAAGCTTCTTGCCTGCTTTGCCAAGTGTAAGGGCGCATTTGCCGACCAGGTTAAGATTACAAGACATGAATAGTGAAGATAGAATTTATATTGCAATTGATTTAAAGTCATTCTACGCTTCTGTAGAATGTGTTGAAAGGAATCTAAATCCGCTTACAACGAATCTTGTTGTGGCGGATTTAAGCCGTACAGAAAAAACAATATGTCTTGCTGTTTCACCGGCCCTTAAAAGCTATGGTATCGGTGGAAGAGCAAGACTTTTTGAGGTTGTAGCCTCAGTGGCTGAGGTAAACAAACAGAGAAAATCAGCAATAGGCGGTGATGATTTTGAAGGAAAGTCAACTGACTGTAATGAGCTTGCTGCCAATAAAAAGCTGGAACTGGACTATTATGTTGCAACACCGCAAATGTATAAATACATTACCTACAGCTCAAAAATATATGATATATATCTTAAATATATTGCGCCCGAGGACATTCATGTATATTCAATAGATGAAGTATTTATGGATGTTACCGGGTATTTGGGGATATATAATTGTACAGCTAAAGAGCTGTGTATGAGAATGATTCAGGATGTGCTTAATACCACAGGGATTACAGCAACTGCAGGGATAGGTACTAACTTGTATCTGTGTAAAATCGCAATGGATATAGTGGCAAAGCACATTGAAGCTGATGAAAATGGTGTTAGAATTGCAGAATTAAATGAACGCTCCTACAGAGAACTTCTATGGGAGCATAAGCCTATTACCGACTTTTGGCGCATTGGTAGAGGAATTGCCAATAAGCTTGCAAAATATGGCATGTATACAATGGGAGACATTGCTCTGTGTGCACTTGGCAAATCAAATGAGTACCATAATGGGGACTTATTGTACAAGCTTTTCGGTATTAATGCTGAGCTTATTATCGACCATGCCTTTGGCTATGAACCCTGTACCATTTCAGACATTAAAAGCTATAAGCCGGAATGCAATTCGTTAAGCAGCGGACAGGTTCTTAAGGTTCCATACGATTATGATAAAACCAGAATTGTTGTTGCAGAGATGGTGGATTTATTAGTGCTTGATATGGTAGACAAGGGTATTAAGACTAATCAGGTATCACTGTACATTGGATATGATTCATTAGGTATGGAAGATTATGAGGGAGAAGCAATTGTTAATTATTATGGCAAAATCATACCCAAGTATGCTGCTAAAACATATAATTTTCCTCAGTACACATCATCCACCGAAGAAATAACAAAGGCAGTTATTTCCATGTTCGATGATATATTTAATCCTAAATTATATGCAAGAAGACTTAATATTTCTGCTAATCGTGTTAAGTCTGTTGAAGAACTTAAGAGTAGTAACGGATATGAGCAGTTAAGTCTTTTTGACTTGTATTCAGAGGATGATAGTGAGCAAAAGCTGGAAAAGGCCAGGCTTAAAAGAGAAGAAAACATACAGCAGGCTATGCTTGATATTAAGAAAAAGTATGGCAAGAATGCTATTATTAAAGGCATGAATTTGCAGGAAGGGGCAACTGCAATTGAACGAAACAGTCAGATAGGAGGCCACAGGGCATAATGGAGGATAGATTAAAGGAAATTCTTGACTGCAAGGTGCCGGAATACGTTAATCATCCAAGAATGAGCAGATTAAACAGAGCGGCACAGTTTGCTGCCTTTGCGGCTCTTAACGGATATGGAGAGAGCATAGAAAAAACAAAGGATGAAGCAATTAAACGTATTAAGGACATGGAATCAGGTATTGATTTTGAGGAGGCACCTTGAATCAAGTGTTTGCTTAATTCAGAGGGTTAATTTTCTGTTTGATACGAATTATCGGGTGCTATTTTGCTGAAATAATGTTTGTTAGATGGGCAATAATGTATTATTATATTACTAAAATAAAATGAACTATGTAATAAGGAATGGTTTTCCTTGTTGCAAAGGTTCAAAAAATAGGAGGTGGCGGTATGGATGGTATTCTGTCTGCTAGTATAGTTTTTATAATTTGTATAATTTTAATTATCAAGTGTATTTGTATTGTTCCTCAAGCCAATGCTTATGTGGTTGAGCGATTAGGTAAATACAAAACTACTCTTGGCGCCGGTCTTAATATTATTATACCTGTTATTGACCGAGTAATTAAGAAGGTTTCTCTTAAGGAGCAGGTTGCTGATTTTGAACCTCAGCCTGTTATCACTAAGGACAATGTAACGATGATGGTTGATTCGGTTGTATTCTTCCAGGTTTTTGATGCCAAGCTATTTACTTACGGTGTTGAACGTCCTATAGCTGCTATTGAGAATTTGTCAGCTACAACACTTAGAAATATTATTGGTAGTATGACTTTGGATGAAACACTTACATCCCGTGATAATATCAATGCTGAAATCACATCAATTCTTGATGATGCTACAGATAAGTGGGGTATCAAAGTCAATCGAGTAGAGGTTAAGAATATTCAGCCGCCTCGTTCTATTCAGGATGCAATGGAGAAGCAGATGAGAGCTGAACGAGAAAAGAGAGAGGCAATCCTTACTGCAGAGGGTAAGAAGCAGTCAGCTATTACATTGGCAGAGGGTGAGAAGCAGGCAGCAATTCTTCGTGCAGAGGCTGTTAAGGAACAGCGTATTAGAGAGGCAGAAGGTGAAGCACAGGCACTTCTTGCAGTGCAAAAGGCAAGAGCTGAGGGTATCAGATTTATTAATGAGGCTCATCCTTCACAGCAGTATCTTAAGCTTAAGTCCTTCGAAGCTGCTGAGAAAATGGCAGATGGTAGAGCTACTAAGATAGTAGTTCCTTCTAATATAGCTAATCTTACAGGTACTTTAACTGCTCTTAGCGAGGCTGTTAAGACATCTGTTGAAGATGACACACCTGCTGTTAAGTCACAGAATGTTGTTAGAAATACTGTAACAGCATCACAGGCAGCACCTAAGAAGTCTGCTTCGGCTGCTAATCATACTCAGGAAAAATCATCATTTTTTAATGATTAAGGAAGGCATAATATGAGCATTCTGATTGCTATTATAAACAGTATATTTTCATCGCTTACTCAAAAAGGCAGTGAAATGACTTATGAATTATATTCCAAAAAGAAAGGGAAGACCGGTGCTTCGAAGAATACTGTGACAGACGGTAAAAAAAGTGTCGGGAAGGATGATTTATCTAGTGACTGGCTGGCAAAACAGTTAAAGGAAGAAGCCGTTTCAAAAAGAAAAGTCAGTGAAATGTTTGAATTAAAATATGAACACTCCAAAAGCTGTGAAGCGGAGTTTATTAGACGGTTTCATGCATCCCAATGTGATTCGGAGGGAGTGGATAGGGCCGCCGGTAAATAATATACTTATGTAATATAGGAAATACCTATCGAAGTAATTTCGATAGGTATTTTTCTTGCGCTTATTAAATATGTGTTTCATCTAAAACTCTGTTGTTATATTGCTCCAGTATTCTATGGATTTTCTCGGTAGGTGTGTGGACATTGGATAAAGCAACATCGTGATTAAGAAAATCAATAATAGAAGCAAGGAACTTACTCATATTGGCTTCTATATAATATGGTCTTGCATTAATCTCAGGTGTATGATAGGTGAGATTGGTGCATATGATTTTATCGAAATAACATTTCTCATAGGCTTCATCAAATGCCTTTAATCCGTCTGTGAACAAACCAAAGGAGGTACAGATAAATACTCGCTTGGCATTCATGGATTTAAGCTGCTTAGCTGTATCAATCATACTACCGCCTGATGAAATCATATCATCTATAACGATAACATCCTTACCATCTACGCTGTCTCCTAAGAATTCATGAGCAACAATAGGGTTTTTACCATTAACAACCTTGGAATAATCCCTTCTTTTGTAGAACATACCCGTATCTACTCCAAGAACACCGGCAAAATACACTGCTCTTGGAAGTGCTCCCTCATCAGGACTGATTACAACTAAATGATCCTTATCTATAACAAGATCCTTCTCATAATGTATAAGTGACTGAATGAACTGATAAGGTGGTGTGAAATTATCGAAACCACATAATGGAGTAGAATTCTGTACTCTTGGGTCGTGGGCATCGAAGGTGACGATATTGGTAACTCCCATGTTACTTAATTCATCAAGAGCTAGTGCACAGTCGAGAGATTCACGCCCAAAACGCTTGTGCTGACGACTTTCGTAAAGAAAAGGCATTACTACGGTAATACGGTGTGCCTTGCCTGCAACTGCTGAAATAATTCTCTTGATGTCCTGATAGATATCATCAGGAGACATATGATTAGTAAAACCATTAATAGGATAGGTTAAGCTATGGTTACATACATCTGCGAGGATGAATACATCCTTGCCACGAACCGATTCGTGCAATACGCATTTTCCTTCGCCTGATCCAAATCTGGGGCATTCACAGGATACAAGATAATTGTCTTCTCTATATCCTTGAAAAGCCGGTGAAGAAAGATTCTTCTGATTAACCATTTTACGAAATTCTACAAGAAATTCGTTAACCTGATTGCCTAAATCCTGGCAACTCTCGTGTACAATAATCTTAAGTGGTGCCACTTGCATAACATCTTCAAGATAATCAATATTGCGCATATTAGTCTCCATATAGTTATATATAATTTATTGTTATCAAACGTTGCTTTTAAGTTATATCATTATTGATAATAGTAGTCAACCACAAATGAAATATGATATATAGAATACAATAATTGGTCACAAATGGAATTGAATGTGATTGATAAATGTGATAAAATTATACACAGATATGCGTGTTGAGATAGATTTTTTCCCAATATTTAACAATTGTGTACAATAGTTCTCAGACTTAGTATTGTACAAGAATAGGAGTCCGTATGAATAAAAAAGAATTGTTTAAACGATGGTTGGTTGCATTGCTATGTGTAGCAATGGTAGTGGGCTCAGTTCCTATGCCAACAGAGGCTGCGGTAATTCTTGATTCTTCTAACGAAGCTCAGGATTTACTTGAGGTGGTTGATGAAGATGAATCAACGGAGGCTACAGATGTAAGTACATCTGAGTCTAAGGAGGATTCTGAAGAAATCCTGTTAAACGAGTCGGATTCTAAGGGTGATGTTATTGATACTGAGGAAGAGATTAAGGTATCTGACATTGACGAGGAAGAAGCAACTCTTGATATCATTGATGAGGCGGTTGCAGAAGATGAGCCGATAATTGATGAGGAAGAGGATGAGTTAGGGGCTGAT
>JAZQOI010000106.1:0-25561 GCA_045627745.1 Lachnospiraceae bacterium
CCGCCAAAACATGAAAAAGTAGCCATTTTTTGCAGAAAAATGAGCGGATTTTGAATGTTTTGAGGATTTCGAGAGCTCGTAGAGCGGAGAAATCCGGTATCGTTGGGGGCAAAATACCTTTTGACCCCAACATCATATTATATTACGTGAAAAACAGCCTCGGCTTGAGGCTGTTTTTAGTTTGCTCATATTTATTATTCATATCTTAATGCATCAATCGGATTCATCTTAGCAGCCTTATTTGCCGGATAATATCCAAAGAACACACCAATAACCAACGAAAACAGAAGTGATACAACAATACTTGCTATAGAAGCTGATGCCTCATAACCAAGAGCCTTTGCCCCTATTGCGCCACCAAGAATTCCCACAAGAATTCCAATAATTCCACCAACAAGACATATAACCATAGCTTCTACTATAAATTGAACTCGAATGGAACCATTTGTTGCTCCCAGCGCCTTTCTTGTTCCTATTTCTTTAGTTCGCTCCGAAATTGATACAAGCATAATATTCATAACACCTATACCACCAACAAGAAGGGATATGCCTGCAATTACAGATATAGCCAAGGAAACTGTCGACAGCATGGAAGTAAGCTCCGAAATCATAGCTTCCATACTATAGGTGTTGACTTTAAAATTCTCATTGCTGTGATAATATTTATCAAAGAATTTCTCAATATCATCCATAAAGCTTTCCGTATCAACACCTGTTTCAGTAATAAGTGTAAAGGACGAATAACCTGCATAATTATGGGTGTTTTTCTGGACAGATTTCAGAGGAACGTACATTGTTGTAGATACATCCTCATCTGATTCCGTTTCCATTTCGGAAGAACTGTATTCATATACGCCAACAATTGTGTAATTATAAAAATTCCTTCCGACAGTTACTTCAACTGTCTGTCCTATTGCAGCAGAAGTATCACCGGCATACAGGTTATTAACAAAATAATCTGATACGACCGCAACAGCCTTGCCTCCATCAAGAGCCTTTTCAGACAGATTATTTCCCTTAAGAATAGTCAGTTCAGTGGCAGTAAAATAACCAAGATTGACACCGGTTACAGACACATTGGCATATGCATCACCTATTGTAACCTGTCCGCTTCCAAGCGACTGTTCTATTGAAATATCTCTAATACTATCAGGGTATTTTTCCTGAAGTTCGTTAAGCATTTCATCCGTATAATAATCCTCATCAGATGCCTGTTTCTGTCTCTGTGGTCCTCTGAAAGTCAAACCGCTTTCTGTGGTTTCAGATTTTGTTGACTTTTGCTTAAGTCCCACAGTAATATTATTAGCACCCATGGACTCCATAGAGCTTGTAATTGAATTGGTAAGTGAATTTCCCACCGTTACAATGGCAATAACAGAACCGATACCAATAATAATTCCAAGCATAGTCAAAAGGGCACGCATCTTATTTGCCATCAAAGCCGCAAAAGCAAGTAATACATTTTCAAAGAACAGCACTTCTTCCACTTCCCTTCCGACATCCGGTAATCAAGCCATCCTTAAGAGTCAGGATTCTCTCGGTTTCCTCTGCCAATTCATTAGAATGTGTTATCAGCACAATTGTTTTGCCCTGTTCCTCATGAAGCTTATGAAAAATATCCATAATTAACCTTCCCGTACCGGAATCAAGGGCTCCTGTGGGTTCATCCGCAAGTATGATTGCAGGATCATTAGCCATAGCTCTGGCAATAGCAACTCTCTGCTTCTGACCACCTGACAGTTCATCCGGAGAATGCTTCATTCGTTCCTCCATATCAACCATCTTAAGTAGCTCCTTTGCACGCTTAGTTCTCTTACCCTTAGTAACCTTGGCATATAACATAGGCAATTCCACATTTTTTAGTGCCGAGGTTCTGGCCACAAGATTGTAGGTCTGAAATACGAAGCCTATTTTCTTATTTCTAATTGCTGATAAATCATTATCCTTTGCACGAAACATATCTACATCATCCAGAAAATACTCACCCTCAGTTGGACGATCCAGTGCCCCAATAACATTCATCAGCGTTGACTTTCCGGAGCCGGACTGGCCTACTATGGCAACAAATTCACCCTCATAGATTTGCAAATCAATACCATGAAGAACCTCAAGTTCATTCGGCTGTCCTATGAAATAACGCTTAACGATATTGTTCATATCAATAACTAATCTTCTATCCTCTGCCATCAGAAACCTCCCGGGCCGCCACCCATTCCACTTGGTCCGTCACCGGGCATACCACCCATTCCGCCTCCCATGTTAAACATCATGGAATCTTCAAATGAATTACCGCTACCATTTGTAGTGGCTTCTGAAACAACTACAGTCATTCCCTCACTAATATCCGGACTACTGATTTCTGTATAATAATCTCCCTCCATACCTACTTCAACAACAACTTCCTTTGTTTCAATTTCAGGAGCTTCTACGCCCTCAGGCATACTCTTTCCACTCTTCATTTTACTCTTGTCAAAATCACCACCATCAGGTGTATCCTTTGTTATAACATCAGATGCCTCTGACTTTTCCTTCTTATCATCAGATGTTTTAGAAGTCGACGGTTTCTTACTATTATCCACAACATAAATAACACTATCCCCATTTTCCTTTTCTGTTATGGCATCATAAGGAACAGTCAGAACATTTTCACGTTCATCAACGATAATATTAAGCTTTGCAGACATACCAAGCTTAAGTCTGTCGTCAATAGTCAGTATTTTGATTTTTACCGTAAAGGTTACATCAGAGCTTCCCTGTGAAGTCGACGCAGTTGGTGAAATAAAGGTAACAACACCTTCAAGCTCATCATCTCTCGTTGCATCTGTTTTAATTACGACACGCTGATCAAGAGAAATGTCCGGAATATCGTACTCATCTATTTCAGTGGTAATATAATAAGTTGATACATCTTGAATTGTCAGCATATCACCACCTGAAAATCCATTTGCCTCCTCTACATTAAGCGCTGTAACAATACCACTTATAGGGGCAACAACAACATAATCTGACAGACTTTCTTTATAATCCTCAAGTTGGCGTTCAAGGTCCTCTGTAGAATCATTTTGTGTAATCACGTTTTTCTGATAGGATTCTGTCTGCTTAGCAAGTGTATTGGAACCTTTATATACCTCATCCGTCAGATCCTGATTAGCTTTATCTAATGCCTTCTGAGCCTGTTCCTGCTGCTCATAGGCATTATCAACTGCTGTTTCTGCACTCTTTACAGCCGCCTCCAGTTGAGAAATATTTTGTGAATTATCTCCAAAATTTCCGTCACCCTGATTCTGTCCATCTTCGCCTTGACCTTCGCTCTGTGATTCACCCGAATTATCACTATTCTGCGCAGCTTCAAGCTCTGCCTTAGCAGCTTCAAGTTCTTCCTTTGCATCCCCATAAGCACTACATGCCTTATTGAGGGCTTCCTGCTTCTCATCAATAGCATTCTGCAAATCACGAATAGTCATCGATTCAGTTCCGTAGCTATACAAATACTCTCGCTCATTACCGGTGGCATCAATAGCAGTAGTCTGTTTCTTTTCAGAAATATCATCCTGCAAATCTGCAATGGTTCGATTGATATCATCCACGGAGAATGTGACCAATATATCACCCTCATTAACATAATCACCTATTTCACAGTCTACCGAAGTGATTTTAGTGTCCTTAATAGTAGATGAAAGTGTTCTCGTTTCCGCGCTCATTACAGTACCGGTTGTAGTAATACTGTCAGTAAGATTACGTTTCTCAATAATAGCGGTTTCAGTCTGTTTCTTATTGCTCATCACATCCTTCACAGACTTCATCTGCATATACTTTTTGTAGCCAAAAAATCCTGCCACACCCAGTAATGCAAGAATAATCAAAAACCTTAGCTTTTTCAGGATATGCAAAAACGATTTAAATGCATTTCCTTTAGTACCTTTGGATTGTTTTTTAAACGGTGTTTTAGAAGCTTTATTATTTTTCTCCTTTACACCATTAGATTTTTTTAAATAACCTGACTTTCCTTCTTCATTAAGGACGTTAATATCCACCTCAACCAAATCATCGCCCTTAACTTCCTCTTCCAGGGTCTTCTTTACTTCTTCCGCGCTCACTTACACTTCCTCCGAAATCGTATTAATGTACTCTTAGAATTATTCAACCATTAATCAATATGGATAAATCACTTTTCCAAGAATAGCCTTAAATAATTGAAGTCCCCTATTCACTATGCTCCCCAGCATAAAAAATAAATAATGTAGATGATGCAGTCATCGAGTAATTATGCTATCAGCCAATTGTGATAACATTGTGAAAATATAATGAAAACTATATTTTGTAAAAATGAATCGGAAATCCCCCTGTGAATACAGGGAGCTCATACATGATCAATATAGACAAGCTACGATTGTTACTGTTCAATCCCAGACCGATAACAAAACAAAAATACATTTATAATCCCTTCACGATGGCATTTTTGCTATCAAATCATATTCTTACGACCGTGGCAGCAAGTGCTTTGGCCTACCACTGAACTGTAACTTAATATTCCATCCTAAAACAATGAATAGCCTTCCTGAGTAATCTCTATCGACTGGCTTGGTGTCTCAACAGCTTTATTCTTATATAAATATATTCCGCCCACAATAACAATAGGTATCAATATTGTAGCAAAAATCATGATTGCTATAAGTAAACCATCAGTCCCCATATCTGCATCAGAATTTACCTTACCAGACTTTTTTGTTTCTACAGCTTCATCGTTTACAGAAAAATTTTCAACCATCATTATCCTCCAAGCGTCGGTGAAAAGATATATTAACGCACCAACATATCTTAGCCCATGACCATAAATTAAGCAATATAAAGTTCACAATTTATAATTTTATGCTAGAATAGTTACTGTTTAGTTATAGACAGATGCAAAAAAATATATAAAAAGGGGATTTTATTGTGAAGTCAAAAGCTACGGTTACACCGGAAGAAATACAAAAAAAACAAGAACTTAAATTCAAACAAATGACGGAAACTCCCATTCCCAAGCTAATATGCAAATTAGCAGTTCCTACAATAATCAGCATGCTTATTACTTCTATTTATAATATGGCTGATACATTTTTCGTAGGTCGAATAAATACTCAGGCAACTGCTGCCGTAGGAATATCCTTTTCCGTAATGGCAATCATACAGGCAATAGGCTTTTTCTTCGGGCATGGTTCAGGTAATTTTATTTCCCGTATGCTCGGTAAAAAGGATAATGAAAAAGCAGCAGGAATGGCAATATACGGTCTGGTAATGTGTTTTATATGCGGAACCCTTGTGAGCATTCTTGGACTTATATTTTTAAATCCGTTAAGTATTCTTCTGGGTTCCACTTCAACAATACTTCCATATACCAAAAGCTATTTGGGAATCATTTTTTTAGGCACACCATTTACAATGTCATCCTTTGTTCTTAACAATCAGCTTCGTTTTCAGGGAAGAGCAAGTATGGCTATGGTAGGTATTGTTACAGGAGGTATCCTTAATACAATTCTTGACCCCATTATGATTTTTGTTCTGGGTCTTGGAATTAAAGGAGCTGCACTGGCAACAATTTCCGGTCAGATAATAAGCTTTTTTATCCTGTTATATATGGTTACGCGTGAGGGAAGCATTATTCTTTCATTTAAGAATCTGCAAATCAACCAATACTACTTTATCGAAGTAGTGCGTGGCGGATTTCCTTCACTTTGCAGACAAGGTCTTGGAAGTATTGCAACCATATGCCTTAATCATTCCGCAGGTTTATATGGTGACGAAGCAATAGCCGCCATGTCCGTTGTAAATAGAATTATTCTGTTTGCCAACTCCGCACTCATTGGTTTTGGTCAAGGCTTCCAGCCTGTAGTAGGTTATAATTACGGTGCAAAGCTTTATAAAAGAGTTAGGGAAGGTTTTTATTTTTGTGTTAAATATGCTTTTGTTTTTCTGCTTATAGTATCAGCATTTTTCTTCATTTTTCCCGGAGACTGCGTAGGCTTCTTCAGAGATGATCCTGAAGTAATACGTATCGGTGCCGATGCCCTTCGTTATCAGAGTATATTGTTTCCATTTGCTTCATACATAGTAATAGCAAACATGCTGCTTCAATCAATGGGACGTGCAAGGAAAGCAACAATAGTTGCTGCTGCCAGACAGGGGATTTTCTTTATTCCATTAATATTGGTACTACCGAAAATTTTCGGTATCGTAGGTGTTGAAATATGTCAGATGATTTCCGATTTTTGTGCACTTCTTCTTACAGTTCCAATCACATCAAGAGTCCTTAAAGAACTAAAGGGAACGGATTAACCGTTCCCTTTTTTAGGCTTTAATTCTGCTGACTTTGCAGTTTTTTCTCTAATTCATCTTTAACCCATGTTGGAATTTCATTTTCAACGAAGTAGGAATAGATGCAATAGTCATCTTCATCATATACCATATCATAACCGAAATTTCCGTTATCAAGATACATTTTTACACCATAATCGTAATCCAAATCAAGACCATCACCCCAGTTATAATATTCCATATCACTTGGCTTTATCAGCTCAATAAAGTCAGAACCGTGACCGCCATTATAGGTATATGTAGCTTCATATTTTTTAGAAATTTCATCATAATCATATGCTACGCCATCACTATCAAGTCGATTAATTTCATCGTCAAGAGCATCATAATCGGTGTATGTGAAAACTACCTTTTCCACAAAATTACTATCAATATTTATCTCATCAAAGGCTCCGAGCTTTTCAAGATAATCCATGGTATTAGTGTAATTTGAATAAATCAAAATGCTCTTATCAGTTCCATAATAACCGTCATCGGACTGTATGTTGTAATTAAGTGTTCCAAGTGGATATAATTTCTTACACTCGACATAGCTTCTTTCTTCATAATCAGCCTTCAAGCAATCAATTAATTCTATCAACTGTTTTTTCTTAAGTGACTTTACACCAAATCCAATCTCCAACTTAGCAGCATCAGTTTTACCGATAATATTATCCTCTATTAGTGTTTCAAAATCAGTAGACAGGAAATCATAGAAGCTATTCTTAAAAGCGCTTGTATTCATCAACTCATCTATACATTCGTCAGCTTCCTCACTATCTCTTGGAACCCATAATCTTCTGGCCACCTTTCTACCACTCTTCAAGGTATAATATATGTATGCCTCATCAAAATTATATTCTGTATCATCCTTATGATTTTTATAATAATCGACACAGATATCAGCAAGCTTACAAACATTCTCAGAATCAAGCAATTTCATGTTCTCAAATGCGTAATCATCAATACTTACGGCATCACGATTCTCCACAAACATTGTCTGATTATTATAGCCATAGGTTACAAGTGCGGTATAAGCCAGATTACTTTCTTTCGGCACATATTCGTTGATTTTAAACACATCTGTCCAGAAAATACCCACGAATGCAAATGAAGCTACAATGATAATAGCTACATGCGGAATTGCATGAATCATTCCGGAAATATCCTGTTCTATTATCATCTGAATCACTCCGCATATTACAAATGATGCAATAACGCCAACAAAAATAACAGGCAAAGGACTTATCTTTTCAACACCGGAATCCTGTTGAAGAACCATGATTGCCATGCACATAAGAGATACGGCAGCAATAAATGATACAACAAATTTAACTGCCAATGATACATTTTCGAATGCAAATGACTTACCGGCCTTTTCCCTCTCTCGTATCATAAATACAATATAGGCAATTACCAGCATTATAAAATCAAATGCTATAAGCCCTAAAATATACGGAACACAATTTGTATTTCCCTTATTAGCATTAATCTCTATAAATAGACCAATAGGCGAAATCTTAGGAACTAGCACGTCCTCTATAACCTTAAAGAGCCTAAAGAATGTAGATGCGAAAGCTAAGAATAATACTCTTATAATAAACTCCGAAATAGAGAACACAACAAAAACACAGATTCCTACAACCATTCTTCCTGTAACAAGGGTAGCTATAATTGCAAGCATATATATTCCAAGAAAAAACAATAAATAGATACACACGTTAAACAATATATCTTCAAATACAAGAACTCTCCCATATCCATAGCCTAAAAACAGACTACAATCTATAACCAATCCTACAAGATACGGAAGAAGGAAAATCAATATACCGTTAAGCCATATTGTACTGAAACGATTGCCCTTCTTTTCAGGCATACTTTCATAGAAATCAACCTTAACGCTGTTATGTAAATATGAAAATCCCTCAAATCCTGCTACAGCAGCTATAATTCCGGTAAAAAATATAGCAACTCCCGAAAACCCAATATAGTTATTATACAAACCACGTACAATAGCATTTATCCTTTCTTCAACATACATGCTATCGTATATCATCGCTATACTTTCCGCATTAATGCTGGAAAAACCCACCATTAAGCAGATCGGAATAAAAATCACAAACAAAAAAATGCTTAGGCCCCACATCCATATTCTTCTTTTGTTATTTTCAACAAGACTAACCCATGATGAGCTTTTTGATGTCATAGCCTACCACCTCCGTTTCACTTATAAATATTTCTTCAAGAGACAGTGGCAGAATCTCATAAAACAACGTATCTATTCCCTCAAAAGCCTTAACAGCTTCTTCTCTTGTTCCACGTATTGTATATGTTCTTAACTGACCTCTCTTGTCCTCAGTAACAACAGCTACATTATCAGTAAATTTCTTCTCATCCTCTTCATTTTTAAATACACACTGTACACGCTGAATATTTAATTTCAAATCCTCAATATCCTTAGAAAGAAGAACACCACCCTTATGAAGCAATCCAACGTGATCACATATATCTTCCAACTCACGCAGGTTATGGGATGCTATTATCGGTGTCAAACCTCTCTCATCAATCTCTTTTGCAAAAATGCTTTTAATTCCCTGACGCATCATAGGATCAAGTCCGTCAAAGGTTTCATCGCACAAAAGGTACTTGGCATTGGAGCATATTCCGCATAGCAGAGCAAGCTGTTTCTTCATTCCCTTTGAATATGTATTAATCTTTCGCTTCTCATCCAAACCGAAATTCTTAAGATATTCAATATACTTCTCAGTATTAAACTCAGGATATAAGTTAACATAATAATTTTTCATAATAATAGGATTGGCATTAGAAAAGAAATATGGTGTGTCGGCAATATAGAAAATATTTTGCTTAACCTTCACATTATCATATATTTTCTTACCATCCATTGTAATATTGCCGGTATCCGGCTTAAGTACTCCGGCTATCATTCGAAGAAGTGTACTTTTTCCTGCTCCGTTAGTTCCCAGCATACCAAAAACATTCTCATCATTAATCTGGAAACTTACATTATCCACTGCCCGAATACTATCAAATGTTTTATTTACATTTTCAATATTAATCATTTCTCCTCCTTCTTATTTGGCTCAAGATTTGCCAAATAGTATTTCTCAACTCTCTCAATAAGCTTTTCCTTTGCTACTCCGGCAGTTATTGCTTTATTACACATTTCCTCCAATTCAAGAAATATTTCCGTTTCACAATCAGAAACCAGCTTAGACTTATCAGAAACAAAGTTCCCTCTCCCCTTCACTGTATATATATATCCCTGTCTCTCCAGTTCACTATAGGCTCTCTGTATAGTGTTCGGATTAATGGATAATTCTACAGCCAAACTCCTGACTGAGGGTAATTTTTCATCAACCTCAAGAACTTCATTAAGAATCAAAAGCTTGAATTTCTCAATCACTTGTTCATATAGTGGTCTTGTATCCTTATAATCAATCAGAATCAAACAATCCCCTCCTCTCTCAAAAAGTATATTACGTAGCAACATCAACTCATGTTCTTACAGCCACAGCAGCAAGTGCTTGGGCCTGTCCCTGAATAGTAACTTAATACATATTTAAGTGTGGTTTTAATAGGTTAAGTGTATTAACACTATTCATACACTTAGTATATCCAAAACAGTAATATATGTCAACAAAAAATCGAAGCTACTCATCTCAGTTATTACCATTCGTCAAATAAATGCCCTCACACAGGGTTGAACATTTACTCGGCTCATTCGAAATAACACAATGCGGCGTGTACTTACCTACACGCCGCATAATATATTCAATATTCTCTATCTTTCCGCCGTTAGTACATCCGCCATCGGATTTTCTGCACAACCAACATAATAGTCCATCATAAGTCCCACCACATCGCAGTAACTGGCAACACCATCTTCAACCCCATTTGCTACAAGAACTGTTTCTGTAATGGTTTTACTAACCTTCCTGGCAGTTTGTGTACTGACTACAGCCTTCTTTTCAACCTTTTCCCACGCCTCAGGCATTAGGAATACATTATCTTTTTTGACTGTGGCTGAAATCTTAGCACGATTATTATATAAGCCTTTGTCGTTATTAATTGACTTTTTATAATCCCTGTCAATGTAATTCAACACAGACAGATATCCGCTATATCTAAAGAAGGGGTCATCGGAATTAATACATGCAAGGAAGGAAATCATATTCGCCTCATCCTCATAAATAAATCCCTTAGTATGAGCCAGTTCATGACATATTGTAGAAGGCATATTAACAACGTACATAACATCATTATAATTAGCCTCCAATGAAAACGGAAAATAGTATCCCTCCATATACTGCTGGCTAAAGAAATCACTCATAGCCAAGGGCTTAGGTGTGGAATAATATCCGGACAACTGTGGAAAATAGATTCCCAGCTTCTCCATTGAAGTTATTGCTTCGGCACTAATATCCCTCTCATATACTATCCTTCCATATTCATCTCTTTTCATAGTCTTTGCCAGCTTATTGGCCTCATTAACAACCATATCCCTTAGGTCGCCAAGCTCCTTGGCTGAATATACCTTATCATCAGTAAGATAATCACTTAAATATTTATCCTTAAAGGTGCTGCAGTGATATAGAACGAAACAGTTAAGGGTCATTACTAAAATGACAGAACCGGATAATACCGCTAATTCACATATATATCTTTGAAAGAATCTCCTGTAACCATGACACTTTTTAAACAAACAAAAAACGATCGCAACCAAAGATAATACAAGTGATATAGTCACAAGTATTACCGCACTTACGATCATAATTTCTCCTACAGATTTATCAGTTAATTCAGTAAATAATCCAAACAAGGGTCCCCAAACGGGAAATACTTTCTCTACGTACCAGTCACAAAACGTTGGCGAAATCCATGCAACAAAATTAAGGATACATGATATCCCCAATATGCCCGCGACAGCACTCCATTTTCTTTTTTTCATAGAATATCCTCACCCAATAATAAGAAACAACCATCAGATGAAAACACACCACGAAACAACCCTCTCTCCTAATAAGATGATAGAGCATAAATATGTACTGCCCATGATTTCATGTAAACATTTTGTTAACATTACCAATTCTTAGTTGCAAATCAATCTCTCCTTTGGCCATTTGTGACATCTTGTTGTATTTCTAATTGTCTCTTCGTTGTTAATATATACATTTTCTACCAACTTCGACGTAATCAAACTGTGAATCTGTACAATTAATATCCTGTAGTAATAGCGTTCGTCATCAATATAGAATTTCTTTTTCAAACTGTTTTTTTGTCTCACGGCCTCTAAATTCGTGCGTTTCTGACACCTTCCATTTTACCCAAATCCATTTAGCCCAAATCAATTTGGGTATTTCTTTTACGTTAACTATATATCCGGGTATGTATTTTTTTGACTTTTAAAGTATAATTAAATGTAGAGACACAGGGTAATGAGTTCATGTTTTCTGCATATTAGAAATGAACAACCATAATATAAAGAAGCGCATCACTATGAAAAGCATTGAAAACCACCCTACTACGCAGAAGATTCTTGAGAGTTCAGTTCATAAAACATAGGCATAGCGGTGCTACCCTGAGGCTTTTTGAAACTGTGCTAATGCGAAAAAGGCAAGTAATATGGTGCAGTTAATTCAGAACAATTGACTTATTGAAAGGACAACAGAAATGATAAATTGTATTTATGTAGGCTTAGGAGGTTTTATAGGCTCAATCTTAAGATATTTAATCAGTCTGATTCCATTAAATGAGAATAATTCGTTTCCATACAAAACACTTGTAACAAATATTATTGGTGCTTTTATCATAGGCGTAATTGCTGCATTAGCCCTAAAGAACAAGAATATCAATCCACGCCTTGTTCTCTTCCTTAAAACAGGCTTATGTGGCGGCTTTACAACATTTTCAACCTTTGCTCTGGAATCATACAATCTTTTCAGCACAGGCAAAATCATTGCATCAATTATCTACATTATTCTTAGTGTTACTCTATGTATCCTCATGGTTCTATTAGCAGATTTCATATTCTCATAACTAATCCCGGAAAAATGAACGAACCCTTCGAAAACGAACCGGAGGTTCGTTACATGAAAAAAGGTCAGGACATAAGTCCTGACCTTTTTCATGTAATCAACGTGCGTGAGAGGATTCGAACCCCCGACCTTTTGGTCCGTAGCCAAACGCTCTATCCAGCTGAGCTACACGCACATACTAATATCTCAACGACGCTAACCATAATACCACAAGTTCACGTACTAGTCAATACATATTTTCAAATACTTGACCTACTATGAACCATTAACTCATTATGAACCATTTGTCCAATACACCCTCAAAAAATTAATCTAATACCCCTGCTCATTTCATACCTGTCATCTCCAGATACATGTCCTTCAGCCTGTTTATATCGATTTTACCAACCTTTGTAACCGGAAACGAATCAATAAACAAAATATCTCGCGGAATCGCATATCGTGCGATATTCTTGCGAAAGAACGCTTTAAGCTCCTCCTTAGTCTGTTCAACTTCCTGACCAATCTCATTCGGTCTAATGAACACGACCACCTTTTCCATTCGTTCACTATCCTGCACCCCTATCACACAACACTGCTTTACAGCAGGATGCTTCTGAATAATCATTTCAATTTCCAGCGGGAATACGTTATAGCCATTGGTAACAATCATGTTCTTTATTCTACCGCAAAAGAAAACATAGCCCTCACTATCCACACTTCCCAAATCACCGGAATGAACATATACAAGACCATCACTATGTTTTTTCAATGTGTTTTCGGTTTCCTCCAAGTCATTATAATATCCCATCATATTTGTAACAGAGGAAAATACAATCTCACCTACTTCACCCTGTGGCAGTTCTCTGTCAGTACCCGGTTCTACAATCTTCAAAGTCACATCCTGAAGTGGAACTCCTATGGAGCCTTCTTTTTCCTTACCATTAGGATTTAATGTAGTTGCCACTACTCCCTCCGTCATTCCATAGCCCTGACGCACCGAAATATTCGCTCCATGATTGTGAAGAAAGTCATCAAGTATTATCTGAAGATTCACAGGTAAACTATCAGCACCGCTGAATACTCCTTTGAGGAAGGACAAATCAGCCTTTTTCATACATTGAGCATCAATAACCTTTTTAAATAGTGAAGGCACTCCCGAAGTATACTCACATTTGTATTTCAACATATCTTTGGCATAGGACTCCGGTGTAAACCGAGGAATCAGAACACAGGTACCACCGGAGTGCAAAATCAGGTGAACAGCGATAACCAGCCCATTTCCATGGAATACAGGCATAATAGTTAGCATTTTTGACCCCGGCATAACATCCTCAGCAGCCTTCATCTGAGCAGCAGATGCATTAACGGCATAGTTCGAATGTAATATTGCCTTAGTTTTTCCGGTAGTCCCTCCGGAATGCAGGATGACTGCCGGAAGATGTGTTCGGTCAGTATTTGGAATAACCGGAAGCTTATTTTTTCCTATCTTCATAAAATCAGAAAAGAAAAGTATATCATCTGTTTTTTCAGGCTTTATTATTTTTCGTTCCTCAGTTACGGCATAGGGAAGCTTTTTTAAAAAAGGCAAAGCCTCCTTTACACCGGCAACAATAACGTTTTTCAGTCCGGTCTTCTCCCTTAACTCTTTTACCACATGGTAGAACTGCTCCATAATAATTATAGTTTCAGAGTTCACTTGATTCAGAAAATCCTCTAGCTCCCTAGGTGAAGAAAGCGGATGTATCATCTGAACCACGGCTCCAACACGATTCGCAGCATAAAACATAATAAGAGTCTGAGGTACATTTGGCATAACGATACTTACAACATCATTTTCTCTTACACCGATTGCGGAAAGCGCCGCAGCAGCACGGTCAATTTTCTCCAAAAAAGAAGAATATTTGACTTTCTTTCCCATAAATGAATAGGCAATATAATCAGGATATTTTTCGGCACTAATTTTTACTGTGTCATAAAGGGTACCGTTCCAATATTTCACAGGCTTCCATATATTATTCACTTTATTCACCTTATTAGTCTTTCTCGCTGATACAGGATTCCTCACAGAAAGGTTTCTCCAATATTTCCGGTTGTTGCAGAATTTTTTCCATAAGCTTAATTGATTTTGAAAAATAAAATCCATCAGCAATACGTTCATCACAGGTTATGGTAATATCCACTATATCACGCTCCACCACAGCCCCATCAGCACCTAGCTCTCTTTTCTTCACATAGGTACCAATGGTTATCATTATTGATGTACTTCCATAATTATTCAGGTGATGATTAACTGATGGACAACCAATACTGCCTAAATTTGCCACAAGAACAGTAGAAAATGCAGGATCGCCCTTCATCATAAACCCGGGAAGAATTCCCCAGAAATCAAATACCCTACACAACCATGCTAAAAAAAGTCTGACAAAGAAGGGTAACTTAGCAACTGACTCCAATAATTTTTCTGCATGATTTTTCTTTGGTTTTTCTTTCCTAACCTCACTGACTTCTCCCAAAATAAAACGAGACACATCATAAATTGTGTCATCTTTTTTGGCTTTATAGTTAAGAAGCGACTCCCCTGAACTATCGGAGAATTTTCTCTTTGCGGTAAAGGCAACCGAATACTCATCTCGTTGGTAGATTCTTCCACCTTGAACAAAACGGTTCAAAAGCGGTCTCTCATTTAAAACCCTGACAATAGCAGTAATAATACAATGGAAAAATTTAATCTCAGCATCGGAATTTTCTTTGTTCTTCCTGCAAATAAATTCATTTAGTAAGGTAATATCCATCTCATAACGCATACTAACCTCGCAATCGCATCGGTTTAGATATAGCGCACTCATAATCACATTTAAAGCAGACGCATTTTTTACTAAATGTCCGTCTGCCCTATCGCCGAATCTACGTTTCTTTTTTTCCGTAAACCCCATAATATCCTCCAATCACCCATGAGAAATCAATTGCGTCAAAGATGACCCCCAACCTAACCTTAGTATAAGGGAGGGGATCACCTCTAAAAAAATATCTTATTTACTAATTCCCAGAATGTTATATATCTCTTTATGTACCATATTCTTATCATTCTCATATATAAGAATATGATCTCTATCCTCAGACCTATCAGAAAATGCAGGATACATAAATCCTGTCTGAACCTCTGATGGGATGTTATTCTCACAGGAGCATATTGCTACTATCAAAAATCTATACACTTCTTCAGAGCCCTGAAGCCACTCCTTATCTGCCGCCTTTCTTGGAACATCATAAGCACCATGATACACATAAACACAATACTCCTTACCCCTTGCATCATAGGTCTCTCCAATTATTTCATACAGAGTATAAAGTGCTGCATCATTCTTCAATTCACATATATTTAATGAATATAACAGTTTATAAATGTCCGGTTTATCACCCGGAAACTTATACATTTTTAGCTGTTCATTTGTATCGGAAAACGGAATTGATTTTGCTATGGCCAAACATCTATCTCTGTCCTTGGCATCAAGCTTTAAAAAATTAATATTGAAGCTTCCCGTATCATATCCATCTTCATCCATATATACACCGGCAAGTCTGTCAAAACAATTCCTTGATGGAGTCATTCTTCTTGTCAGTTCAAGCATATCTTCTCTATTTATCATATTCTAAACATACAGAATAATTAGTTGCTGTTCAGTACCGGTACATCGTTTTCTAAATAACTATACCATTTACGCAGACCTTAGAGGCTTTTAAATCTGTGCTATCGCGAAAACACCTCAGTAACATGGTGTAGTTAATTTAAAACAGAAACCATAATTACAATTAACCTTCTGCCTTATCCTCTATATTCTCATTACTGTTAATCACTTCAGAATCCGCATTTGTTTCACTTGTAATACGTTTGATTTCTTCCAAAACCACCTGTAAATCACCTCTTGCCACAGGTCTTGTAAGGCATCCAAGCACACCCTTAGGAAGCTTGACAGAAATCACCCTTTTCTCATCTTCATCTACAAGATAATATATCGGCACGTCGGATAATTCCTTATAAGAACGGATTATTTCCAGCAACTGCTTGGTATCAAACCCAGACATATAGCTGTCTACAAAAATTGCATCAGGCAAATGTGTATTCAAATAAAAAATGGCATCCTTAGGGTTGGCAAACACAGTGCACTGATAATCTCTCTGAAGATAAATACGCATAATATCCAGGGTAGAATAATCATCATCAATTACCATTATAATAGGCTTACCCTCTGATTTACGAGGTCCAACCTGGGGCGTAACAATACCATCCTCCGGGTCAAATATCTCATTAGGATTAAGCGGCTTTTTCCCGTCATCACCAATTATGACACTATCTTTTCCTGTATTTCCAAATTTGATAAATCTATCAAAACTCTCGCCCATAATATAACTCCAATCTTAATAGTTTATACCAAAAACCCCTTTAAGCGACACTTTAATAAATTTTAACATATAATCTCATTAAAATACAATTTATATTTTTCCGTCATGCTACCGGCTTTTATAGGTCCGATATATAACTCATTTTTCCCTCTGTTACCATTAATATCTGTATCAATATACAATTCCGAACCATCCGGATTTTCAAAAGCCTGTTCAGGTTCAAATGCAATTCCTAAGTACTTTGTATCTACCGATACGCAGTTATCTGTACTTGCAAAATCATACACATTTGTTTCAAGAAACACTCCCTTTTCATCATGCTTTACAAAAACATACACCTTTTCAGTTCCATATACCAAGGCATCCTCTTCTTTTGCAGATGGAGCTGCCCCATTAAAATACGCATTTCCCTTTAACCGAACCGGTAATTTTGAATAATATCTGTCACTTGAATCTGCCCCCATACCGCAGTATCCTTCAAAATTTTTCATATATTCCTCATAGGATGGATAGTCCTCATAGGGCTTAGTGCCCACTGTACAATAAAAATCATCCCATTCATTATTTACATTAAGCTTTTCAAGCTCCAATAATCCATCCCTTTTTTCTTTTTGGACGAATATATTATTATAAAACCACATATCTCCATGTAAAATCGTCATAAATCCCTGAATATCAGTTTGATGTGGAACATGGTAAGGAGTGAATCGAGGTGAAGGAATAGTCAGGGAACCGTTGTCCACACCTTTTCCTACAGTTGTTAAGCTTCCGGCAATAAGATTATTCACAATAGCAACCCCCTGAGTAGGAAGCTTAAGTGCATAATCAGACAATAGAACATTGTTGTCCACCAGGGTCGGTCCATGAGAAACCTCAATAAAAATATCCTCCCCTGCCTGAGTAATTTCCGGTGTTATCAAATGGTCAAAGGGCAATGTATTATCATGAAAAACATTACTGCTCACACGAGTTCCCTGTGCCTGCCAGTCAAGCCATAGTCCTCTGCTACAATGATGAATGTAATTATTCTTAATAACAACATCAATTGCAGCATGCAATTTTATGCCGGCTATTTCAGCCCCGGCAATATTTCTCTTAATATTTATATTATAAATATGGTTATTTTCGATTACAGAAAAAACTGCCCCCATATGACCTACAATGCCGGTCTGACCGCAATCATGAATAATACATTTTCTAATAATATGAGAGCCTATTTTATCCTTTGACCATCCCTCACGTGCGGCAATACATACACATTCACGCTGGGTTTGCGTTCCGTCCTTTATTTTTTCTTTTGACCACTTGTTATCATTTTCTGATTGATAATACTTACCTAATGATATGCCCGAACATTTGGAATTACTTATTTCGCAGTCCTCAATTATCCATCCCTTAGCCCAATTGGGACCTATCATTCCATCCTGAAAAGCCGTAGGCGGTGCCCATTGTGTTGCTGCCATAGTAATTTTAAATCCTGACAGAGTAATATAAGAAATACCCTTTTTTGAAGGCATAAAGCAATTTCTTCTTACATTTATCTCAACAATTTCCTCATTAGGATTCTTTTCTCCGAAATTTGCATATATGTACGTCATTTTGGACATATCATCCTGTTCGCAGTACCAACACAAAAGGCTTTCTTCCGGATACCATGCCTTCATGCTGGCTCGAGGTTTTCTCACAGCTTCCAATGTTGAAACCTCATATAATGATTTGCCGTTAAGATATACCTCTCCCGTATGAGCGTACACATCACTCTCAAGCCAGTCACCAATGACTTTTGTTGTATATGGATTATAATCACCAAATAATTCGTTATCTATTCTTGCAACCCATACCGAGTCGTATGACTTTTCCCAGTTATCTATAATCTCTGCTCCGGAAATCACAGCTCCACCCTTGTTTTCGGAAATATACTCTATCCTGTTATCCATCTCTCCACTGAATATAGGATCAACGTACTCTCTATATATTCCATCCTTAACAAGAACCTTATCTCCACCTTTTGCAACCTTAGCAGCTTCACCAATACTGCTGTAGGGGTATTCTTTAGAACCATTTCCGTTATGTTTTGCATTACAGTCAACATATAGCATACCATACCTCCAAAAGTCACTGATAATCATTAATATGAGTAAATTAAAAGAGAAGCCGAAAAATCGACAACTCTTTTAGTAATAAATGTTAAATTGTTTTCTGGCTTAATCAGCTTTTCTCTGTTTATCCAAGAATTCTTCAAACTGATCTCTTGACTTTCTAAAGCATTCCATGAGCTTGGGTGAAAAGACACCGCACTCACCCTGAACAATCATATCAAAGGCTTCTTCTTTAGAATAAGCAGCCTTATAAACGCTCTCGGTAACAAGAGCATCATATACATCGGCTATTGACTCACATTGAGCAGAAATAGGAATATCATCGCCCTTAATTCCATCGGGATAACCTTTACCGTCATATCTTTCATGATGATACCTGCATATCTCATAACTTACCTTAGCATATTCGTCATCCCATACTCCGCGAATATTGTTAATAATATCAGCGCCTCGAATTGTATGACTTTTCATAAATTCAAATTCATCCTTAGTCAGCTTACCCGGCTTATTGAGAATAGAATCAGGTATCGCAATCTTCCCAATATCGTGAAGGGCGCTTGCCGATTCAATTACTTCAATCTTATGATTATTAAGAGCATACTCCGGATACTCATTCATAACGCGTCTGGCCAAAATACCTGTATAGCCTTTAATTCTGGTAATATGATCTCCTGATTCAAGTGAACGACACTCAACAACCGTACCAAGAATATCAACTATCTTTTCTTTACTTTTTCTCAGCTCATCAGACTGTATTTTCAGAAGTCTGAACTGCTTTGTCATAGTCTCACCCTGACTTGAAACCTTTTCCTCCAGACCATTTTTATATACAAATAAATCAGCAAAATTTCTGACACGTCTTCTTACTATTTCACCAACAAACGGTTTATGAATAAAATCATAAACACCCATTTTAATATCATTGCTTTCTAATTCATGGGCAAACCTCTCGTTCACAAATAACACCGGTGTATTCTCAAGTATCTTTTTTTCCTGCATGATTTCAAGAAATTTGTAGCCATCTATATCCTGCATGCTGAACCTGTACAGAATAACCGCAAGTTCATCTCCCTTTATATCAATAATGTCTACTGCTTCTCTGCCATTTGATGCTAACTCTACATCATAATCACTGCACAGAATATCACTCAATTCTATTCTGTTTCCTGCATCAAAATCAACAATTAATACTTTTTCCATACTACTCTCACCTCATTTATAATCAAGCCCTATTTGTTATTAATTCGACCTTATCATTATTTTTGCAAATAGTAACATCTCTTGCACCGTCAGAGAACCAGCTTCTGCCACATATTTCCACAACAACACCCTTACACACATTTCCGGTAATTATTGCTCTGGCATTCTGTGCCTGCATAACCTTATCGTCAATCTCTATCTTTTCGGGAAGAAGTCTCTTTTTCATTTCTTCCTTTGTAAACATTGCATTTTCAATTTTCTTGAAAATATCCATTTTAGCAATATCTTCTGTTGGATATTTTTCTCGATAATCAGCAAATGCCTGTTCTAAAACCTGCAGCTCTTTGTCGATATCATCGATTTGCTTCGTAAGAGTTGACTGTCTTCTAAGCATTTCTGTATTAACTCCCAGTTTAAGGAATGTTCTAAGGCCTGCTGAATTTCCTACCTGGTGTACTCTGATTTCCTTTGCAGCAAAAGTCACGCCACCAACAATTGAATTCTTTCTTCCGGAAACCTCTATTGCTCCTTCGCAGGAAATGTTACTGTTGAAACAGTAATTCATGGCAATATTACCACCGGCATATATTTTGGCATTTTCAAAAAAGCTTCCCTCCACATCCTTTTGTGCCGAAATCTGACCATTAGAATGCGCATTTACCCCATGTCTTAAGAATATACTGCCACCGGCTTCAATATTAGCCCCTTCCACAAAACCATCTATAATAATATCATCACGTGCAACAATACTGCATCCGTTTCCAACATTTCCGGTAACATGAATACTGCCGTCAAAATTAACATCACCCAAGGATGTGGTAACTTCACTCAATGTAAGCATATTCATAATAATCATCGTTGAGTCTTCTAAAGTAATTACCCCATCAATATTGGCCACATATGTATGCTTATCCGGCTCTATATAAAATCCCTGTCCCACAAGAATATTTAACTGATTTCCCTTTATTCCGGGCACAGGTAACCCAAAGACATTATATCCGTCATTTCCAACCTCACAATCATGATATACGGCAAGCTTCTGTCCACGCTTTACCTGCTCAAACCATTCTATATCCTGATAATCAAGACTACCGTCTTCAAGGACCTTAGGTTCATGCTTAACCTCTGTTCTAAAGAAGTATTCATAATACCCATCCTTTCCCTTTTCAGGCTGTCTTCCTTTAGCAATCAGAATAGGTTCATTATCAGTAATTCCTGCAAGAATCTTTTCGATGGCCTCATTTTGTATTCCGGCAGAAATGCCTCTATCTTCCAAAGCATCAAATATAACACTTTTTGTAAGTCCTATGGCTCTACCGTTAAACTTAATATAAGCCTCCATTTCATCTGCAGAAATCTGAATATCAAAATTATCATAACTAATCTCTGTATGTCCTGCCTTATGAATTTCAGTATCACCTGAATTGCCATAGGCTAAATTAAGTCTTCTTACAGCCATGTCAGTAGCCGGATACATAAGACTACAATATTTTGAAATATCAAGTCCGGCTTCCAGTCCGAATCGAATTTCACGCATTTGACGCCAGTCATACAACGGATTCATATATAGAGAATACTCTATCTGATGCTCCATTCCTTTTCGTATCTCACGCATTTGACGCCAGTTATAATCAAGATTTGCATAAACGGAAACATCAACATTTCTTTCCAAGCCTATACGAATCTCTCTAAGTGATATTCCTCTATACTCCAGTTTTAGGTAAGGTTTTATATTTAAATTTTTTTCTAATGCAAGTCGTATCTGTTCAAGCTGTTCCTTATCATACCCCTGATCTATATAAGGTGAAATATTAACCTGTGATACAAATGACTTTCTGAGTTCCTTTAATACACCCGATGGTAAATTTAAATACTTTCTTAAATTAATACCATCAGCAAGAGCCAGTCTTAATTGACGCATTGTATCATAGGGAATTAAAGGATATGTATAAACAGAAACATCCAAACCGGCTTCAAGACCAAGTCGTATTTCCTCCATCTGAAACCAGTCATACTCTTTTTTGGCATAAATCTCCACGGGAAGATCATTAATAAGTCCCAATCGAATCTCACGCATCTGAAGAGCAAAAAACTCTTTCTTTACGTACACATCCACATCAAGACCTTCCTCTAAACCAAGCTTGATTTCCTCCACCTGGTCCGCAGTATACCCCTGTCGCATGTATGCATATTTTTCCTGCGTAGTCATAAAACACCCTCACTTTAAACACTAACTATTAATTCGGCAAAATCCAAAAATAAACTATACCAAACTACAAACAACCCCTCAAATTATTCTTTAATCCAAGCATCACTTATACCTAATTATTATAGAAATATATCGGCAATTTTTTTAGCAAATTTATACGATATTTTCCCTTCACATATACTTTTTCAGAATTAGTGTATCATAAAATCTCATTCAAATAAACCGATATTTTTACTTCATTTTCCTTATTTTGTATGCTATCATTTATTCAAACACACCTCCACCTACAGTACCTTTAGAGGAGGGAATCTATAACTAAGATATACTCTTTCGGTTACAATAAGTGAAAGGATAGGCATATTGATTATGAAACGTGAGATAGAGATGAGTGAAGTTTCCGATGGTAAACGTTATACCTCTAATGACTTAGTAAAAATCAGTTGCAATGATTGCAAGGGCTGCTCAAAATGCTGTCACGGAATGGGGACGAGCATAATTCTTGACCCTTATGATATATATCAATTAACAAAGGTAACCGGAAAAACCTTTAATGAATTAATTGATTCTTCAATAGAGCTTAATCTGGTTGACTCAATCATACTTCCCAATATTAAAATGCAGACCGCAACGGACGCATGCTACTATCTTGATTCAGCCGGAAGATGTTCTATACACAATAATCGTCCCGGTATATGTCGTTTATTTCCATTAGGAAGAATATACGAGAATGCCGGTTTTACATATTTTAATCAGATTTATGAATGTGATTATCCCAATAAAAGCAAAATAAAAATAAAGAAATGGCTTCAGATTCCGTCTCTGTCCCAATATGAACAATATATTAATAATTGGCATAGCCATGTAAAATCCGTTGAAACAGCGATCGATGAAGCTAACGATTTAGAAACCGAAAAGGCAATTGCCATGAAACTATTAACCGCTTTTTATGTTACTCCCTATGATCATAATACTTCATTCTACGAACAATATTATGAGAGAATAACAAAAGAACAATGTTAAACCATTCAACTAAATATTAATCCATGCTAACAAAACGGGGGACCTATTATGACTTATACTGTAACTGCAGATTCCAAATTCAATAAATCAGAAACAAAAAAGCAATTATTTAGGATATCAAGCGGGAATCCTCGGCAATTTAATTGCCGAGATGATAGCGTAAGTACTTTACACCCGAACATATATTTGCTATAATATAATTACTAATCGCAAGGGTGGTTTTGCCACCTACAACAAACAAACTATTTGCGATTATCTTAAAACTGAATATTGGTGGTTCTATAGGGTAGTCTTCCTATAGGTAAAATATTCAAAGCGTAAAGCGTATAACGCAAAGTAGCTGTGTAACCCTTATGGGTAGCAGTAAGGGTGTCATGGACGCACCCAGGACCTACGCGACGAAGCCGCGCGCACCTGATGCTCGGTAATTCAATTACCGATGTAGTTCACGTTTCTCAGAAGAAGATATTGAAGGAGAATCCTTTGCTACCTTCTTCCTTGAAGACCCTCGAAACAATGATTTTACATCAACAATTATCGATTCAATATATGACAAAACAAAAGCAATTGAGCATGTAGTAGATTATTATTCAAATACAACCCAAAAGAAACTTCAATTAAAAACAATGTTTATCGAAGAAGAAGATTCAAACATCGGTATTCTTGTAATGATTAATGATCTCACTAATATTTCATCACTACTTACTTCTCAGTATTAAGCTTATCCTGAATTATTATGCTTCTCATAGCTTCCACAGATATTTTAATGGCACTGGCTGTGTTCTCGGTCATATCCTGATCAAGACCTTCCTTCTCACGTTCCTGATTCCATATAACATGGAAACAGGAACCGGCTCTTGCTCCTCTTGCATCGGCAACAACAAATAATGTTGCCGATTCCATTTCAGATGCTTTAACCTTAAGACGTTTCCATGCATTCCATTTATTCTCAAGCTCATAGGAAATTGGCATTGACTCCGGAGAGTGTTGACCATAAAATGAATCCTTGCATTGCACAATTCCCAAATGATGATTCATCTTAAGCTTTACCGCAGCATTTTTTAATGCAGATAAGATCTCATAATTAGCTACCGCAGGATATTCAATAGGTGCATATTCACAAGAGGTATGCTCATATCGTATGGCACCTGTTGCTATAACTACCTCCCCTGCCTTAACATTCAAATCAATACCACCACAGGTTCCGCATCTAATAAATGTATCTGCTCCGATATGGCATAATTCCTCTACAGCTATAGCCGTACTTGGTCCACCTATTCCTGTAGAACATACACTGATTTTCTCTCCCTCAAGATATCCGGTATATATATTATACTCTCTGTTATATGAAACATGCTTGGAATCATCAAATAACTTGGCAACGGATTCACATCTGCCCGGATCTCCCACCAAAATCACATATCTTCCTACATCTCCCACCTTACATTTAATATGAAACTCTAAATCCATTTCTTGCATAATAATACCTCCTCCACATAAAATTAACTTCAAAACTATAATAATATTAAATGATATGAGTGTCAAAACATCAATTAAACAAAAAAATAGCTTGAAATTCTATCTTACAAGAATCTCAAGCTATTTCCTGCCGCAGACCGGAATCGAACCGGTACGGGTTTTAAAGCCCGCAGGATTTTAAGTCCTGTGCGTCTGCCAGTTCCGCCACTGCGGCATATCTTAAAGAATAATCCTTAAGAAAAGTGGGACCTACAGGGCTCGAACCTGTGACCCTCTGCTTGTAAGGCAGATGCTCTCCCAGCTGAGCTAAGATCCCACAAAACTGGAATATTAAATTTCCATTCAACTTAAAAGTTGAACGACCCAGATCGGACTCGAACCGACGACCTCCGCCGTGACAGGGCGGCGCTCTAACCAACTGAGCCACTAGGCCAAAAAATAAATGGACCTTCGGGGACTCGAACCCAGGACCGACCGGTTATGAGCCGGTTGCTCTAACCAACTGAGCTAAAGGTCCGAATTACTCGGATTAAATCCATTGTTGTTATATATATAACAAGTGACTCCGACGGGAATCGAACCCGTGTTACCGCCGTGAAAGGGCGATGTCTTAACCGCTTGACCACGGAGCCATAATCAAACTCCCCGAGTTGGGCTCGAACCAACAACCCCTCGGTTAACAGCCGAGTGCTCTACCATTGAGCTATCGAGGATTATTGAAGTTTATACCTTCAAAACTAAATACTGAAACGATTCCGTTTGAAAAGTCTATCTTGGTC
>JAZQOI010000107.1:0-27057 GCA_045627745.1 Lachnospiraceae bacterium
ATTTTTTGCAGAAAAATGAGCGGATTTTGAATGTTTTGAGGATTTCGAGAGCTCGTAGAGCGGAGAAATCCGGTATCGTTGGGGGCAAAATACCTTTTGACTCCAACATCATAACATTTATTAATTAAGGTGTCAAAACACTATATGTAGTATTTTACTTAATAAACCCTAGTGATATATTGATTTTATTGTAGAATATTCTATTGTTTTGACAGTAAATATTTGATACAATGTCAAGGTGCGTTGTTTATGACTATTTTAATCAGGAGGAATATATAATGGCTACGGTAAGACCTTTTAATGCAATTAGACCTAAGAAGGGATTGGAGGATAAAATAGCTGCACTTCCATATGATGTGTACAGCAGAGCAGAAGCTAAGGAGGTAGTTAAGGGTGATAACCTTTCTTTCCTTAGAATTGACAGAGCTGAGACACAGTTTGATGATTCTGTAGATACATATGATGATTGTGTATATGAAAAAGCTAACGACATGTTTCGCGGAATGATTGATAAGGGAGAATTTGTTAAGGATTCAAGTGCTTGCTATTACATTTATGAGTTGACAATGGATGGACGTTCACAGACCGGTATTGTTGGTTGCGCTTCTATAGATGAATACCAGAATCAGCTTATTAAGAAGCATGAGAATACAAGAGCAGATAAGGAAGTGGATCGTATTCATCACGTAGATGCTCTTAGTGCACAGACAGGTCCTATTTTCCTTGCATATAGAGATAATGAGGCTATTAATGAGGTAGTTAATCGTGTTAAGTCACAGCCTCCTGTTAATGATTTTACATCTGATGATTCTATTACTCATAGAGTATGGGTTGTTGATTCGGCTAAGGATATTGAGGAAATCGGTACAGCATTTGCTTCTATGAATGAGATTTATATTGCTGATGGCCATCATAGATGTGCTTCTGCTGTTAAGGTAGGTCTTAAGAGAAGAGAAGCTAAGCCGGGATTCACAGGTGATGAGGAATTTAATTATTTCTTATCCGTTCTGTTCCCTGATGAACAGCTTATGATTATGGATTACAACCGTGTTATTAAGGACCTTAATAATCATTCTGTTGATGAGGTATTAGAAGAGCTTAAGAAGCTTGGTACTCTTACAGAGAAGGGAACCGATTGCTACAAGCCTGCTAAGAAGGGTGAGGTTTCAGTGTTCGCAGAGGGTAAATGGTATTCACTTGAGTTTGCTAAGGAATACTTAAGTAATGATCCTGTAGATGGTCTTGATGTATCAATTCTTCAGAAGAATGTACTTACACCTATATTTGGTATTGAAAATCCTAAGACAGATAAGAGAATTGATTTTGTCGGTGGTATCAGAGGACTTAAGGAGCTTGAGAGAAGATGTAGTGTTGATTGCAAAATCGCTTTTGCAATGTATCCTACTTCAATAGGAGAGCTTTTTGCTGTAGCTGATGCAGGACGTTTAATGCCACCTAAATCAACCTGGTTTGAGCCTAAGTTAAGAAGTGGCTTATTCATTCATGAGATTGAGAGATAGTATATGGAAGCAGATGTTACTAAGGAACTTACAAGGTTTCAGAGATATACAAGTCAGCTTTTTGACAGGGTTTTTGATAGTGGAGTTAAGATTGTTGTAATAGTCGTTCTGTTTCTTATCGGACGATGCATTATTAAGCTTATAAAAAAGCTTATCAGAAGGTCATTAGAGAAGTCCGCTGTTGATAATGGAAACATAGGATTTATTGAATCTACAGTCAGCGTAGCCTTATATGTGGTTTTGATAGGTATACTTGCAGGTTATTTTGGTGTTGAGACTGCTTCTCTTGTGGCTGTTCTTGGTTCGGCCGGTCTTACAATAGGTCTTGCTTTTCAGGGTTCTTTGTCGAATTTCGCCGGTGGAGTGCTGATTCTTATTACTAAGCCATTTAAGCTGGATGATTATATTATTATTTCTGATGGTAGCTGTGAAGGAACTGTATCTGAGATAGGTATTTTCTTTACCCGTTTGACAACAGTAGACAATAAGTCAATAGTTATTCCTAACGGTGTATTGTCCAATACCACACTTGTTAATGCTACATATCATTCTTCACGTAAGCTTGAGATTGTTGTAGGAATATCCTACGATGCCGATATTAAGAAGGCTAAGAATGTTCTTCTTGAGCTTCTTAAGAATGAGGAATGTGTTATTACAGATGAAGAAATTCAGATATTTGTTAGTTCCCTTGGTGATAGCAGTGTAGATATCGGAATGCGATTCTTTGTTAAGAAGTCAGAATACTGGACTTCTAAATGGATGATTCTGGAAGATATTAAGGAAGCCTTTGATAAGAATGGAATTCCTATTCCATATAATCAGCTTGATGTTCATCTTGATAATTAATTATTTGCGGTTTTGTGTTATAGTTCAGTGGAAGAACATGATTTGGTAGCAAGATGCCATCGTGAAGCGATTATATAAGCGTTTTGCTCTGTTATCGGTCAGGGACTGAACAGTAACTGTTTTGTTACAAGGTATGTAATTGCAATACAATTTATATTATGATAAGATATTGCAGATTGATTTTTTTAATGGGATGTTTTTTGATTTTACAATATGGAGGTTATTATGTCAGTAATACAGGCATTACTAATGGGCATAGTTCAGGGCTTAACAGAATTTCTTCCTGTTAGCAGTTCAGGACATCTTGCTATTATTAAGGCTCTTACGGGAGTCGAGACAGATGGTGGGATTTTGTATGATGTTCTGTTGCATTTTGCCACCCTTATAGTTATATTTATTGTTTATTATAAGGATGTATTGAAGCTTCTCGGTGAGTTCTGCGGTATTTGTGCTGACTGTTTCACTAATATTGTAAGGTATTTTAAGAATATTTCTGCGATTAATCCGTTAAAATACAAGCCTATTGTTACCAATGTATATCGTAAGCTGGCACTTATGTATGTGGTGTCTACCATTCCTGCTGTAATAATGGGAGCACTGTTGTCAGATGTACTTGATACTGTAGGTGATAATTTATTGGTGGTAGGCTTCTGTTTACTGGGTACAGGAGGAATATTATTCCTATCGGATACATTGCCTCTTGGTAATAAGCGCCAGAGGGAGGCTAATTACGGTGATGCTTTTTCTGTTGGAATAGGTCAGGCATTTGCCGTATTGCCGGGACTTTCAAGATCCGGAACCACTATTACTGCTTGTATGCTGTGTGGCTTTGACAGAAAGTTTGCGTTTAAGTATTCATTTATTATGTCTATGCCTGCTGTGTTTGGTGCACTTATATTGGAATTATTTAAGCTTGGTGATGCTACAGCAGTTACCACATCCGGTTTGGGCTGTATATTAGGTATGATTGCGGCAGGAGGAATTGGTTATTTTGCACTTAAGTTCATGGATAACAGAATTTCTCACAACAGCTTCAAGCCATTCTGGATATATTGCTTGTGTGCCGGTGGTATATCACTTATTGTTTTCCTGGTTAAGTTATGATTTATCATGTTAAATTTTGGTATTAATTAGTATTATAGAAGGAAATGTATGGGGTGCATTTCCTTGATTTTTGAAGGGAGTATATATGGCTACGGGGTCAGCTAGGAAGAAAAGTAGTTCTTCGGGAAGACGTACAGCTTCTACTAAGAAAAGAAGCACCTCTTCATCAAGAGGAAGCTCTAAGAGAGGTTCTTCAAAAAATAAACAGGTTATTAACGAAGTATTTGATGAAATATATTTGATTGTGGCAATTGCAGTATGTGTATTGCTGTTTCTTAGTGTATTGGGCTTTATAGGCTCAGTGGGTAATGTAATTGCCGATATTATGTTTGGTATTTTCGGACTGGTATCATACGTACTGCCTATTGTGCTTTTGGTAGGTGTTGCATTTTATTTATCCAATAAGGGACTTATGGTTACCACAGTTAAGATTACCTCAGCCATTGTTCTTATGGTTGCAATATGTGCCTTTTGCCAGCTACTGTTCTTTAAAGATGGTGTAGTGGTGGATTCTGTCCTTGACTATTATATTAACTGCTCTGAGAGCAAAATGGGTGGTGGAATTGTAGGTGGTTCTGTAGTAAGACTTCTTATTAAGATAGTAGGCTCTATAGGAACATACATTGTTTTGGCGGTTGTTTCTCTTATATGTATTATGCTTATTACCGAGCGCTCTATTATTGAGAGTGGAAGAAATATAGGTAGTAATGTTAAGGAGAATGTTCGAGATAATATTGAACGTCACAGAGAAAATCAGCCCTATAGGGAAGAACAGCGTGAGCTTAATCAGCGTGAGCGAGAGCTTAGACGTCAGGAGAATGAGATTAAGCGCCTTGAGAGAGAGGAACAGCGCAATAAGGAACGTGAAGAGAATCGTATTAAACGACAGATTATAGAAGAGAATAGATTAAACAAGAAGCGTGAAGCCATTGAAAGGCGAGAAGAGGAAACACGTCTTCGTATGGAGAAGAAGGTTTCCGGTGTTATGCTTGATACTAAGCTGGTTAAACAGCCCGGTAAGGCAATGGAGGATGATATTCATGAGATTGTTGCAGAGGGAATGTCAGAACAGATGGATTCTTTTGATAACAACAGCTTTAAGAATAGTCATACCATAACCGTTGATACATCCTTTGCTGAGCTTCATAATGATAGTTATTTGCAGAACAGTGACTTTAACGAGCTTAATTCATATGCCGAGGATCATAGCCTTGACAATGATTATTCAGGTTATGGAAACAATGATTATGTGAATAATAATAATTCAGGTTACGGAAACAATGATTATGTGAATAATAATTATTCTGAACCGGATAATAACAGGGATGATTATTGCTACAATAACCATAGTCATAATATTAATATTGATAAGAATAATTATGATGATAATGGCTATAGTGATAATAGATATAATGATAATAACTATAATGATAATGGCTATAGTGATAATGGATATAATGATAATAGCTATGGTTATGATAATTATGAGGATGATGATTCCACAGAGGATTATTCTAATGCAATAATATCGGAGACAGAGAGCTTGTCTCATCTTAATGATTATGATGAGTACGTTAAGCCACAGGCTGTTGCTAAGGAGACCAGGTCACATACAGCTCCTGCAACACAGGCAACAACGGATAACAGTGCCGGTGCCAATAAGCAGAATAATTCTGCCAAGGTCAATAAGAAGAAGAATCTTCACTACAGACGACCACCTATTAATCTTCTTAAGCCGGGAGACAGAAATGCCAGGGGTGAGTCGAAGGAGAAGCTTAACGAAACTTCTATGTTATTACAGCAGACGCTTAAGGAATTCGGTGTTAACGTTACCATGACCGGATATTCTCAGGGGCCTGCTATTACGAGATTTGAAATGCGTCCTGAAAGAGGACTTTCCGTTAAGAAGGTGCTTAATCTTCAAGAGGATATTAAGCTCAGTATGGCAGCTACAGATGTGCGTATTGAGGCACCTATCCCAGGAAAGTCAGCAATAGGTATTGAGATTCCCAATAAGGAAAACACTACAGTAATGTTTAGGGAACTAATAGAAAGTCAGGAGTTTAAAAATGCCTCCTCTAATATTAGCTTTGCTGTAGGTAAGGGACTTAGTGGTGAAACTGTTGTGGCTGATATTGCCAAGATGCCGCATTTACTTATTGCCGGTGCAACAGGCTCCGGTAAATCAGTATGTATCAATACCTTGATTATGAGTATTCTCTATAAAGCTCATCCGAATGACGTCAAGCTTATTATGGTTGACCCTAAGGTTGTTGAGCTTAGCGTATATAATGGTATTCCACACCTGCTCATTCCTGTTGTGACAGATCCTAAGCATGCCTCAGAAGCCTTAAAATGGGGCGTAGTGGAAATGGATGACAGATATGAGAAATTTGCACAGTACGGAGTAAGAGATTTAAAGGGCTATAATCAGAAGATTAAGACCTTGACGGATATTCCGGAGGATGAAAGACCGGAACCGATGTATCAGCTTGTTATTATTGTAGACGAGCTTGCTGACCTTATGATGGTTGCTTCTAAGGAAGTAGAGGAATCAATATGTCGTATTGCTCAGAAGGCAAGAGCGGCAGGTATTCATTTGGTTATTGCAACACAGCGTCCTTCCGTTGATGTTATTACAGGTCTTATTAAGGCTAATATGCCCAGTAGAATTGCTTTTAGTGTGTCCAGTGGTACAGATTCAAGAACTATTCTTGATATGACAGGTGCTGAGAGACTGCTTGGTAAAGGTGATATGCTGTTTTATCCTGCCGGTTCACCGAAGCCTTCTCGTGTACAGGGTGCATTTATCTCTGATGATGAGGTTAATGATGTTGTTGAATTCCTTAAGAAGAATTGTGATGAGGATGTATATGATACATCCCTGTCAGACAGAGTAAAGAGTGGTTCAGCCTCAGGCGGTGATTCTGCAGCATCAGGCGGTGATGACAGAGATGAATTATTCGATAAGGCAGCCCGTTTGATTATTGATAAGAATAAGGCTTCCATAGGAATGCTGCAGCGTATGTTTAAGATTGGATTTAATCGTGCCGCAAGAATTATGGATCAGCTTGCCGAGGCCGGCATTGTCGGTGAGGAGGAAGGAACCAAGCCACGAAAGATTCTTATGAGTGAAGAACAGTATGAACAGTTTGTTGAGGACTATTTATAAATTCAAAGGAGAAAAGTATGAAGACAGATATTCAGATTGCACAGGAAGCTAAATTATTGCCTATTAAAGACATTGCTGCCGGTTTATCAATATCAGAGGATGATATTGAGATGTATGGAAAATACAAGGCTAAGCTTTCAGAAGAATATCTTGCCTCACTTAAGGATAAAAAGGATGGAAAGCTTATTCTTGTTACCGCTATTAATCCTACTCCTGCAGGTGAAGGAAAGACTACTACAAGTATAGGACTTGCAGATGCTTTCTCTCAGCTTAATAAGAAGGCAATTCTTGCATTAAGAGAGCCATCTCTTGGACCATGCTTTGGAATTAAGGGTGGCGCAGCCGGTGGCGGTTATGCTCAGGTAGTACCAATGGAGGAACTGAACCTTCATTTTACCGGTGATTTTCATGCTATTACCGCTGCAAATAATCTGCTGTCTGCAATGATTGATAATCATATTCATCAGGGTAATGAGAAGAATATTGACTTGCGTACGGTTGTATGGAAGAGATGTCTTGATATTAATGACAGAGCTCTTCGTAATATTGTTGTAGGAATGGGTAACAAGTCAGATGGCTTCGTAAGAGAAGATCATTTTGTTATTACAGTTGCATCCGAAATTATGGCAGTACTGTGTCTGGCTGAGGATCTTAAGGATTTAAAGGCGCGACTGTCAAGAATAGTTGTTGCCTATGATTATGATGGAAACCCTGTTACTGCTGCTGATATTAAGGCAGTAGGTTCAATGGCGGCACTTCTTAAGGATGCCATGAAGCCTAATCTTATACAGACACTTGAGCATACACCGGCGCTTGTTCACGGTGGTCCCTTTGCTAATATTGCACATGGCTGCAACAGTGTAAGAGCTACTAAGACAGCTCTCAAGCTGGCTGATTATGTTATTACGGAGGCTGGTTTTGGTGCTGATTTGGGAGCGGAGAAGTTCTTCGACATCAAATGTCGTCTTGCTAATCTTAAGCCCGATGCAGTGGTGCTTGTGGCTACAATAAGAGCCCTTAAATACAACGGCGGAATTAAGAAGGAGGATTTGGGTACTCCTAATCTTACCGCACTTAAGTCAGGTATTGTGAATCTTGAGAAGCATATTGAGAACCTTAAGCAATATAATGTGCCTGTTGTTGTTACTCTTAATTCCTTCGATACTGATTCAGAGGAAGAGCTTGCCTATGTAGAGAATTTCTGCAAGGAGCATAACTGCGAATTTGCTCTGTCTAAGGTATGGAAGAATGGTGGCAAGGGTGGCGTAGAGCTGGCAGAGAAGGTTCTGTATACTCTTGAGAATAAGAAGAGTGATTTCAAAGTCATATACGATGAAAATGATTCTATTGAAGATAAAATTAATACAATTTCCAAGAAGATTTATGGTGCTGCAAGCGTAAGCTTTTCATCTCAGGCTAAGTCACAGATGCTTAAGCTTGAGAAGCTGGGATTTGGTAAGCTGCCTATTTGTATGGCCAAGACCCAGTATTCATTGTCTGATGATGCATCACTTCTTGGTCGTCCTGAGGGATTTGAGCTTAATGTACGAGAAATGTACGTGTCAGCAGGTGCCGGATTCGTTGTGGTAATTACAGGTAATATTATGACTATGCCGGGATTGCCGAAGAATCCAGCAGCTTATAATATTGATGTAGATGATAATGGTGTTATAACAGGTTTATTCTAGGAGGATACTATGGCTAAGATTATTGATGGAAAAGCAATTTCACAACAGATTAAGGATGAATTGAAGGAAGAGGTAGCAAGAAAGAAGGCAGAGGGTAAGTCTGCAACACTTGCTGTTATTCAGGTGGGAAATGACCCGGCTTCCAGTGTATATGTAAATAACAAGAAGAAGGCATGTGCCTATATAGGAATTGAATCTGCAAGCTATGAGCTTCCTGAGGAAACAAGTGAGGAGGAATTGCTTTCACTTATTGATAAATTAAATAATGATGCTGCTATTACAGGCATTCTTGTTCAGTTGCCTGTTCCTAAGCATATTGACGAGGATAAGATTATTAGAAGAATTTCTCCCGACAAGGATGTTGATGGCTTCCATCCTATGTCAGTAGGTGCGTTGTGCATCGGTGAGAAGGGCTTTGTAAGCTGTACACCTGCCGGAGTAATTAAGCTTCTTCAGTATTCCGGAATATCCATTGAAGGAAAAGAGTGTGTTGTTGTGGGAAGAAGTAATATCGTAGGTAAGCCTATGTCATTATTACTATTAAGAGAGAATGGTACTGTTACAGTATGTCATTCAAGAACCGCTAATCTTAAAGAGGTATGTAAGAGAGCAGACATCCTTGTGGTTGCTGTTGGTAAGCCTAAGATGATTGATGCTGATTATGTTAAGGATGGTGCTGTTGTTATTGATGTAGGTATTCATAGAATGGACAATGGTAAGCTGTGTGGTGATGTTGACTATGATTCTGTAGAGTCAAAATGCAGCGCTATTACACCTGTTCCGGGAGGAGTAGGTCCTATGACTATTGCAATGCTTATGTATAATTGCGTAAGTGCTATGTAATCTATTAGTAATTCAATTATCTGTATGCACAAGTGCTTATGAAATGAGATAGCCTATGATTTGTCCTAAGTGTAGTACTGAAATCAAAGAAGGCTTTATGTATTGCCCTAAGTGTGGGGAAGAAATAAAAATTGTTCCTGAATATGAAGCAAGCGTAGAGGTTGGTATCGAAGCCGCCATTTCAGAGGTGGCAGGTATTATTGCGGATACTGTAGAGGAAGTTAAGGCAGAAGAGAATCAATCAGAAACTAATTTACAGAATCAGACAGTTCATAATAATGATGCTGACGGGGACGATGATTTAAAGCTTTTTGATTTTAGTGATAATAATAAATTTAAAAACAAAACAATAAGCTGGCCCAAAAGAATACTAATAGGTGTGTGCTTAGTTGCTTTAATTGCTATTATTGTGGGAATGTACAGAGTAGTCACTATTATTAATAACTATTATTCCTATGAATATCAGTATAGCAAGGCAGAGCAGGAATTTCTTGATGCGGATTATGATAATGTTGTTAAGACAACCAAACATATTATGACTATTGATTCACAGGCGGAGAAGCCCAGACTTCTGTTGGCAGACAGCTATTATGCTCTTGATAAATATGATGAATCTATTGCGGTGCTTACTGCTTTATTGTCTGATTTTCCCGAGGATGCTTCAGTATATGAGCGCCTGTTAGCCAATTATGAGGCTCAAGGTGATATTACTTCGATTATTTCCCTGTCCGAACAGTGTACCGACGAAGGTATTGGGGCTATGTTTAGGGATTATGTTTCCGAGGCGCCTGAATATAATCTGGAAGATGGAACATATTTTGCACCACAGGTTGTTAGAATTATTGGCAAAGGAAATGGTACCATTTATTACACAGATGATGGAACAGAACCCAGTCTTAGTTCTAATGAATATACAGTGCCCATTAATGTTTCTAAGGGCACAGCTACAATAGCTGCGGTATATGAGAACGAGAAGGGTGTTGTTTCTCCTGTCAGTTCGGTGACTATTAATATAGAGATTCTTAAGCCTGATAAGCCTAAGCTTCTTACTGAGAGCGGTGATTATACCAGTCCCAGACTTATTAAGGTAGAAGAACCTGCAGAGGGAAATATATACTATACCACTGATGGTACTAATCCTACAGTGAAATCTAAGCAGTATAAAGCACCTCTTGCCATGCCACTTGGTAAGAGTGAATTTCGTTTCATACTGATTGACGATTCGGGTATTGCAGGTGAGGTTGCCAGTGCTGAGTATAATCTCGTTGTTAATTCTGCCATAGATACAGAGACTGCCAAAAATGCTGTGATATTTATGCTGACAGCTCAGGGTAAGGATATAGCTTCCCATGAATTCGCTGCTAAGTATGCTTATTCGGAATCGGGAAGAACATACTATTTTATAGAAGAATACTCCGGTGGTAATAAAGGTAAGGTATTAAATACATACGGTGTTGATACAGAATCAGGTAATCTGTTTGTTGTCACCAGGAATGGTGATACAAAGGATTATGATTTTGCTCCACTATAATTAATTACACTTATTTACCTGCCTGTTTTTCTGATAGCATAGATTATATAATTTGATTTGTGTTAGTATAAAATTTATTGATTTTTTTTCGGTTAGAATTTATATTTGTTATATGTGAATATTTTGTAGGATTGCTTTTTAGAGTGATTTGTCATTATATTTTTTGAATTTACTTAGAATTTATTTTTCATTACATGATTAATTAATAGCTTAAGGCTTAATTAGGAGGTTGACCTTATGTACAAAATTTTAAGTGCAAAGATGCTTGCTGATAACATTTTTATGATGGATGTTGAAGCAAAGAGAGTTGCAAAAACCTGTTTACCGGGACAGTTTATTATTGTTAAGATGGATGAAAAAGGGGAACGTGTTCCGCTTACCATCTGTGATTATGACAGAGAAGCAGGCACAATCACTATTGTATTTCAGATTGTTGGCGCTTCTACACTCCGTATGTCGCAGTTAAAGGCCGGAGATTACTTCAGAGATTTTGTAGGTCCTTTAGGACAGCCTTCTGAATTATGCAATGAGAAGCTTGAAGATTTAAAGAATAAGAAAATCCTGTTCGTAGCCGGCGGTGTAGGAACAGCACCTGTATATCCTCAGGTTAAATGGCTTAAGGAGCAGGGGGCAGGAGCAGATGTTATTATTGGCTCCAAGACTAAGGATTTACTTATACTTGAGAAGGAAATGGAAGCGGTTGCTGATAATCTCTATGTAACAACAGATGATGGTTCATATCAGAGAAAAGGTATGGTTACAGAGGTAATCAAGGATCTTGTTACTAATCAGGGTAAGCAATATGATGTATGTATAGCAATCGGTCCTATGATTATGATGAAGTTCGTATGTTTACTTACTAAGGAGCTTAATCTTCCTACTGTTGTAAGTCTTAACCCTATTATGGTGGATGGAACAGGAATGTGTGGTGCATGTCGTGTACTTGTTGACGGCAAGGTTAAGTTCGCATGTGTAGACGGTCCTGAATTCGACGGACATAAGGTAGATTTCGATCAGGCTATGAAGCGTTCTGCTCTGTATAAGACACAGGAGGGACGTGCATATCTTAAGGAAAAAGAAGGCGATACACATCATGGTGGTTGCGGTAATTGCGGAGGAGATAAATAATGGACGTATTGAAAAAAGTACCTGTCAGAGAACAGGATCCTAAGGTTAGAGCTACTAATTTTGATGAGGTTTGTCTGGGATACAACAAAGAAGAGGCTATGGAAGAGGCTTCCAGATGTATTAACTGTAAGAATGCACAGTGTATGCAGGGATGCCCTGTATCCATTAATATTCCGGCCTTTATTAATGAAGTTAAGGAGGGTAATTTTGAAGAGGCAAGCCAAATCATTAGCCAGTCTTCAGCATTACCTGCTGTATGTGGTCGTGTATGTCCTCAGGAAAGTCAGTGTGAGGGTAAATGTATCAGAGGTATTAAGGGTGAGCCTATTTCTATAGGTAAGCTTGAGAGATTCGTTGCTGATTGGGCAAGCGAGAATAATATTAAGCCACAGGCTGCTACAGAGAAGAAGAATAAGAAGGTGGCAGTAATCGGTTCAGGTCCTGCAGGTCTTACCTGTGCAGGTGATTTGGCTAAGATGGGCTATGATGTTACTATTTTTGAAGCACTTCATGAGGCCGGCGGTGTTCTTGTATATGGTATTCCTGAGTTCCGTTTGCCTAAGACTAAGGTTGTTGCAAAGGAAATTGAGAATGTTAAGGCACTTGGTGTTAAGATAGAGACTAATGTTATTATTGGTAAGTCTACTACTATTGATGAGCTTATGAAGGAAGAAGGCTTTGACGCTGTATTTATCGGTTCAGGTGCCGGTCTTCCGAGATTTATGGGTATTCCGGGTGAAGCTGCTAACGGCGTATATTCAGCTAATGAATACCTTACCAGAAGCAATCTTATGAGAGCCTTCGATGAGAATTATGATACACCTATTAATCCCGGTAAGAAGGTAGCTGTTGTAGGTGGTGGTAATGTTGCCATGGATGCTGCAAGAACTGCATTAAGACTGGGAGCAGAGGTATTTATTGTATACAGACGTTCCGAGGAAGAGCTTCCTGCCAGAGTGGAGGAAGTACATCATGCTAAGGAAGAGGGTATTCAGTTCAACCTTCTTACTAATCCTACTGAGATTCTTGTTGATGAGAGTGGCTGGGTTAGCGGTATGAAATGTATTAGGATGGAGCTTGGTGAGCCTGATGAGTCAGGAAGACGTTCTCCTGTAGAAATACCCGGTTCAGAGTTCGTGCTTGATGTTGATACAGTTATTATGTCACTGGGTACATCACCTAATCCTCTTATTTCTTCTACAACAGAGGGACTTGATATTAATAAGAGAAAATGTATCGTAGCAGATGAAGAATACGGTAAGACCTCCAAGGAGGGTGTATTTGCCGGCGGTGATGCTGTTACAGGTGCAGCTACTGTTATTCTTGCTATGGGAGCAGGTAAGGCTGCTGCCAAGGGTATTGATGAATATCTTCAGAATAAGTAGTGACAAACATCGAATTGAATCATGAATTTACAACAATCGAGTAGTTTACTACTCGATTGTTCTCTTTCACAGAAATAAGCTTTAGAATGATTAATAATTATGAATATAGAAATATTATGTGTAGGTAAAATAAAAGAGAAATATTTGAGGGATGCAATAGACGAGTATTCCAAGAGACTCCTTAAGTATTGTAAGCTTAAGGTTATTGAGGTAGCTGACGAGAAAACAATAGATAAGCAGAGCGAAGCCCTGGATATTAGAATTAAGCAGATAGAGGGTGAGCGTATTCTTAAATATATTAAAGAGGATGCTTATGTTGTTACCCTTGAAATAGAAGGTAAGCTGCTTGACTCTGTTGGGCTATCAAGAGAGATAGAAAATGCAGGAATTAATGGCTGTTCTACAATACAGTTTATTATTGGGGGATCCTTAGGACTTGACAGTAGTGTTATTAGTAAGGCCAACTTGCATTTAAGCTTCTCTAAAATGACTTTCCCCCATCAATTAATGAGGGTAATACTTCTTGAGCAGATATATAGAAGCTTTCGTATTATCAATAATGAACCATATCATAAGTGAATTGAGGTTAGTAGATGTTTGAACAGGAATTGATTATAGATAATAGTGTTTTGGGCAATATATTTGGTGAGTTGGATGTGTATCTTAAGAAGATAGAGCGAGCATTTATGATTGATATAGTCAGTCGAGATTCATCTGTTAAGGTACTTGGGAATCAGCCTAATGTGGAAATGGGTTGTGATGTTCTGACAGAGCTTGAGGCACTTAACAAAAAGGGTAATGCCATTACGGAACAGGTTGTTGATTACACTATTGCTATGATAATGGAGAAGAAAAAGGATGTTCTTCTGGCTATGGATGAGGATATTATCTGCCATACAACAATGGGTAAGCCTGTTAAGCCTAAGACTCTGGGACAAAAGGAATATGTGGATGCTATTAAGAATAATATGATTGTATTTGGCCTTGGTCCGGCAGGAACAGGTAAGACTTATCTTGCAATGGCAATGGCTATTACAGCCTTTAAGAATGAGGAGGTTTCACGTATTATACTTACAAGACCCGCCATAGAAGCAGGGGAGAAGCTGGGCTTTCTGCCCGGTGATTTGCAGAGTAAGGTTGATCCCTATTTAAGACCTCTTTATGACGCGCTTTATCAGATAATGGGAGCGGAGAGCTTTACTAAGAATATGGAAAAGGGGCTTATAGAAGTAGCACCCCTTGCTTATATGCGAGGAAGAACTCTTGATAATGCCTTTGTTATATTGGATGAAGCCCAGAATACCACACCGGCACAGATGAAGATGTTTTTAACTCGTCTGGGCTTTGGCTCTAAGGCTGTTATTACAGGTGATTTAACTCAGAAGGACCTTCCAAGAGATACTACCAGTGGTCTTGATGTTGCACTTCGTGTTCTTAAGAGCGTGGATGAGATTGCCTTTTGCCATCTGACCTCCCTTGATGTAGTGAGACATCCGCTGGTTCAGAAAATTGTTAATGCGTATGAGAAATATGAAGATAAGCAAAAAAATAATGCAAGGAAACGATATACAAAATAGTATTTATATGAAGGATTAAGGAGAATTCAATGAATTATCTTATTGATAAAGAGGTAGATATTGATTTTGATTTTGATTACGAGGAGCTGTTTAAAAGGATTGTCTTAACAGTGTTAGATGAGGAAAAATGTCCTTATGAGGCGGAGGTGTCACTGCTAATAACCGATAATAATGCCATTAGAGAAATCAACAACGATATGAGACATATAGACGCACCTACGGATGTGCTGTCTTTCCCTATGGTGCAGTATGAAGCACCCTCTGATTTTTCCATCTTAGAGGAGGATAACGATGGCTTCAATCCTGAATCCGGAGAGCTGATGCTTGGTGATATTGTATTGAATATTGACAGGATTAAGGAACAGGCTGTTGATTATGGTCATAGCATTAAGAGAGAATATGCTTTTCTAATTGTTCACAGTATGTTACACTTATTAGGTTATGACCACATGGTAGATGAGGAGCGTCTGGTTATGGAGGACAAACAACGCATCATCATGGGATTATTGGATATATTGAGGTAATGCTTTGGATCAGAACAGTAAAAAGTCTAATTTCATAGTTCAGGGAGGTATTCTTGCTATTACAGGAATAATTTCCCGTATTATAGGTTTGATATACAGAATACCACTTCAGAAGACTATCGGTGACAGCGGAATGGGATATTATTCCGCAGCATTTCAGATATATTCTATTATGCTTATTATATCTTCCTACAGTCTGCCTACAGCAGTATCTAAGCTGGTTGCAGCCCGTATTGCCAAGGAACAGTACAAGGCAGCTAAGAAGATATATCATTGTGCCTTTACCTTTGCTTGTATTACAGGTGGTGCGACCTGTCTTATAGTATTGTTTGGAGCTGATGCACTGGCTTCCAATATTATGAATCTTCCTAAGAGTGCCATAGCACTCAGAATGCTTGCACCTACATTGCTAATAGTAGCGATTATGGGTGTTATAAGAGGCTATTTTCAGGGTCTTGGAACCATGATGCCTACAGCATTTTCACAGTTGTTTGAGCAGATTGTTAATGCGGTGGTGTCTGTGGTTGCTGCCATATTGTTAGTTCGTTACGGCACTAAGATTGCGGCTCTATATAGGGATGATGCATTCGTTTCAGCCTTCGGTGCGGCGGGCGGAACCTTAGGTACAGGAGCAGGAGCACTGTTTGGCCTTATAATGCTTGTTGTAATGTATGCAGCCCACAACAGGGATATGAAGATTAATGTGTCTAAGGATAAGAATCTTCATGTGGACAGCACTAATAAGCTATTTAGAATTCTGATAGTAACTATTATGCCTGTTATTCTTAGTAGTACTATTTATAATATTTCTGACGTATTGGACCAGAGTATTTTTGGTGCGGTAATGAGTAAGAAGTCCATGAGCGAACATGATATTGCTTCCTACTGGGGAATTTTCAGTACTAAGTACAAAGTCATAATCAATGTACCTGTTGCTCTTGCCAATGCGCTGTGTTCTTCAATAATGCCCAGTCTTACAGCCTGCGTGGAACAGGGTAAGATGAAGCTGGCAAGACATAAAGTCAGACTGGGAATGAGATTTGTAATGATTATTGCTTTCCCATGTGCAATGGGATTGTCAGTTCTTAGTAAGCCTATTCTTTCAATGCTGTTTACAGGAGAGATTGATATACCTGCCAATCTGTTAAGAATGGGTTCTGTTACAGTAATTCTGTATTCCATGTCTACATTATCTAATGGAATACTTCAGGGTATTAACAAGATGAATATACCTGTGAGAAATGCGGCAATAGCACTTGCTATTCATCTTGGTGTTCTGTATTTATGTATAGGTGTACTTGATCTTAAGCTGTATGGTGTAGTTATTTCCGTAATTGCTTTTGCTCTTATAATATGTGTTCTTAACTGGATAAGTATTAGCCGACACATGGCATATAAGCAGGAGATTAACAGAACCTTTATTGTTCCGTTACTTGCTTCTGCAATAATGGGTGTAGTTATTGGTATTCTGTACAAGATATTAATTAGATTATCCAATAACCTTATTTCTACTGTAATATCTATCGCAGTAGGAGCGGCTGTATACTTTATAGCACTTTTGTTACTTAAGGGTGTGAAGGAATCAGAAATAAGGAGCTTCCCGGGTGGAGATTTCCTTGCTTCCATAGCCAAAACATTACGTTTACTATAAATATATTACAGGTAAAAAGGGTAATTGCTTATGCTTTTACTCTTTTTCCTTTCTTGAGGTTAATATGAAACTGGGAATTATTGGCGGAGGAGCTGCAGGACTTGTAGCAGCTATTACTGCGGCACGCAACGGAGTAAGTGTTACAATATTAGAGCATAATGACAGAGTAGGTAAGAAGCTGCTTGCTACAGGTAACGGCAAGTGTAATATGACTAATCTTAATATTTCCATAGATAATTATCATGGAACCAAGCCTTCCTACGCACAGTCAGTACTTGACCGTGTTTCACCAACTGATGTTATCAGCTTTTTTAATAAGCTGGGTCTTGTTACTGAGGACAAGAACGGATATATATATCCCTACTCCATGCAGGCTTCTGCTGTACTTGATGTCCTAAGATTTGCAGCCTATGAATTAAAAATTAATATTGTTACGGAATGTAACATTAATAGCATAATAAAAAAAGACGAATTTATCGTATATTCTGACAAAGGTGAATATTCTTTTGATAAGCTTATTATAGCAACAGGCTCTAAAGCATCACCTAAAACAGGCTCCGACGGTTCGGGGTATAAGTTCCTAAAGAGCTTCGGACACACCCTGGTTAAGCCACTTCCGGCACTGACTTTTCTTGTCAGCGAGGATAAAAGTATTAAGCAGGTAGCCGGTGTGCGAACTAAGGCTTGTATTTCACTCTATGATAATGAGGGCTTTCTTGACAAGTGTACCGGAGAGCTTCAGCACACTAAGAACGGTATTTCCGGAATTCCCGTTTTTCAGCTTAGTTATCTTGCAGCTATGAGTCTTAATGAGGGCTTGAAGGTATATGCTCTTATTGATTATTTACCTGATTATTCATTTGATGAAGTGGAAAGAATATTATTGAACAGGTTAGGAAGCTTCAGAAGTCGTCCTAAGGAGGAATTTCTTATCGGTATTCTCAATAAGAATATATCAGGTGTGATTATGAAGGAGGCTCTTAAGAATTATAAGGGTAACTGTGAACAAATCATGCGCAAGGATATTGCGGCTATTGCCCGTCTAATAAAGGGCTATAGGGTTAATGTAGTAAATACGGGAGATTATGACAATGCACAGGTATGCTTAGGTGGTGTGTTAACGGATGAACTTAAGGATTCCTTAGAGTCACGACTTGTAAAGAATCTGTATTTTGCCGGAGAAATTATTGATATTCATGGTGATTGTGGCGGCTATAATCTTCAATGGGCATTTGCCACAGGAATAATTGCAGGTATGTTAGAATAGGGGAGTTTCGATGATTAGAATTAATCAGCTTAAGCTGTCTGTTAATCACAGCAGTGAGGAATTGGCTTCTAAGATATTTAAGACATTAAGACTTAACAGGTTTATGGACTTTAATGCTGACGATTTAGAGTATTCCATTAAAAGACGTTCTATTGATGCCAGAAATAAGCCTGATTTGTATTATATATATACTGTCAGCGTCAGACTTAATAAGAATATAGAGAAGAATATTTTAAAGAATAACAGGAATAAGGATATTAGTATAGATGATGAAGTAATCTATAAGGATTCCATAAGCTGTGGAAGCCTGGCACTTAATAAGAGACCTGTAATAATAGGTTCGGGACCGGCAGGATTGTTTTGTGCGTTTCTGTTAGCCAAGTCAGGCTATAGACCAATAGTTATCGAACGTGGTGAATGTGTAGAAGACAGAACTAAAACAGTAGAAGACTTTTTTAATACCAATATACTAAATACTGAGTCTAATGTTCAGTATGGTGAGGGTGGTGCAGGTACCTTTTCTGACGGTAAGCTTAATACATTGGTCAAGGATAAGCTTGGAAGGAATAAATATGTATTGCAGACCTTTATAAGGTATGGTGCCAAGGAAAGCATAGCCTATGATGCAAAGCCACATCTTGGAACTGATGAATTGTCACGAATTGTTAAAAATATGCGTCAGGGTATCATTGAACTTGGCGGAGAGTTTAGGTTTAATACCAGGCTTCAGGATATAGTAGTTAAGGATGATATAATTACAGGGATTAAGGTATGCAATACTAAGGGTGACAATACCGATGAATTAACCTGTATTGACACTGATGTACTTATTCTTGCAACAGGTCATTCTGCCAGAGATACCTTTGAAATGCTATATAGAAATAAGCTTATGATGGTTCAGAAGAACTTTGCGGTGGGATTAAGAATGGAGCATCCCCAATCCCTTATTAATAAGATTCAGTATGGTAATGAGAAGCCTAAGGGAGTAGGTGCTGCCGATTATAAGGTTACCAATCAGGCAAGCAATGGAAGAAGCGTATATTCCTTCTGTATGTGTCCGGGAGGCTATGTAGTTAATGCTTCCAGTGAAAACGGTCGTCTGGCTGTTAACGGAATGAGTTATTTTGGGCGTGATTCTGATAATGCCAACAGTGCAATAATAGTATCTGTGGATGCTAAGGATTATGGCAGTGATGAACCACTTGCCGGGATGTATTTCCAGAGAAGACTGGAAGAAAAGGCATATAAGCTGGGTAAGGGCAATATACCTGTTCAGAGATATGCAGATTATAAAGAAAATATTACCACTAAGGAGTTAAATGGCTTAAAACCCTGTGTTAAGGGAGATTACACCCTGACTAATCTTAGAGAATTATTTAATACCGATATAAATGATGCTATTATTGAATCTGTAGAAAAATTCGGTTATACTATGAAAGGTTTTGCTATGGATGATGCATTGTTACTGGGTGTTGAATCAAGAACCAGCTCACCTGTAAGAATTATTAGGGATGAGAATATGGAAGCAAATATTAAAGGTATTTATCCCTGTGGTGAGGGAGCCGGCTATGCCGGTGGAATTACCTCTGCGGCAATGGATGGTCTTAGAATAGCAGAACAGATAATCAGTACATATTATCCTGAATATAGAGAGGCACAAAATGAAAAACGATAATGTTAGTGAATATGAAAAGGAATTACGTGGAAAGCTTAAGGACAAGAAGCGTATAGTTGTTAAAATCGGTTCCTCATCCTTACATCATATGTCTACGGGTGAGATTAATTTTACCAAGATGGAGCGCTTGGTTCGTGAGCTGTGTGAGCTTAAAAATCAGGGAAAGGATGTTATTCTTGTTTCCTCGGGAGCTATTGCGGTAGGAAAGAAGGTTATGAATATTTCACCCTCTGAGAAGGATACTCCCGTTAAACAGGCATGTGCTGCTGTAGGTCAGGCAAGACTGATGATGATATATCAGAAGCTGTTTGCTGAATACAATCAGAATACGGCTCAGATTCTTATGACCAAGCATACAGTTGTGGATGATATTAACAGACGTAACGCACATAACACCTTTACAGAGCTTCTTAAGCTTTCGGTTATTCCGGTAGTTAATGAGAATGATACTGTAGCTGTACATGAGGTGGAGGATACCTTTGGTGACAATGATTTTCTCTCGGCTATTGTGGCTAATCTTGTGGAAGCTGATTTGTTGATTTTGTTATCCGATATTGATGGATTATATACAGATGATCCCAGATACAATAAGGATGCTAAGTTTATTTCGTTAGTGAATAATCTGGAAGAGGTAATGGATATGGGCAAGGATACCACCGGCAGCTCCATCGGAACAGGGGGAATGAGTGCCAAACTCCATGCTGCTACTGTGTCGGTTAACGCAGGAACCGATATGATTATTGCATCGGGTAAGGATGTTAGAGTTATTCACAAAATCATGGAGGGCAGAAACTATGGAACATTGTTTAAGGCCAACCGTGATGTGAATTTTGATATTGCTGATTATATAGACAGGGTGTAGATATGACTTTAGATGATAAGATAAAAAGGATTAATGAACTGTATCACAAATCACAGGCAGAGGGGCTTACTGATGCTGAGAAGGAGGAGCAGAAGCAGCTTCGCAGTGAGTATGTGGCAATGGTAAGAGGCAATCTTAGAAGTCAGCTTAATAATATTGATATTAGAGAGGCTGACGGCTCCATCACCAATCTTGGTGACAAGTATGGTAAGAAACAGTGATGATTACAAAGGATGATATAAGAAGGGAAGCTTTGGTTACACGTACTAAGCTTCCTTTTGATAAAAAAGAAGAATTTAATAAATGTATTACGGATATATTAATTAGCCTTGATGAATATAGGAAGGCACAGAATATATTGTTTTATGCTTCCTATAATAGTGAGGTGGATACCTACAGAGCCATTGAATATTCTCTTAATAATGGTAAGGAGGTTTATCTTCCTAAGTCATATTTTAAGGACAATAAGCCTATGATGGATTTTTACAGAATTAATTCCATTAGGGATTTGGTAGCCGGTTTTAAGGGAATCCCGGAGCCTGATACCAATAAATGTGAGTGCTTATGTAATGAGAGCCCGGGGGACTTAATGATTATGCCGGGTGTTGCCTTTGATAAGTTAAGGCACAGAATAGGCTATGGCAAGGGCTTCTATGATAATTATTTAACCAAGAATAGTCTTTTTACTGTGGCACTAGGCTATGAATGTCAGGTATACAGGGATATTCCGGCAGAACCCCATGACATTTTTCCCAATATTTTAATTACCGAGAAAGGAATATATAGATGACTTCTTTTTTTGAAAATGCACCTACAGAAGAACCTAAGCGTCAGTATTATTTTATTGATGAATTAAAGGAATATATTAAGGAATGCGATATGTATGAAGGAAGAATACCTACATATCATGTTACCACCTTTGGCTGTCAGATGAATGCAAGAGATTCTGAGAAGCTTGAGGGTATTCTTGCTGCTGTTGGTTATGAATACTGTGAGGAGGAAGAGAAAGCAGATGTTGTGATTTTTAATACCTGCACAGTAAGAGATAATGCCAACCAGAGATTCTATGGTCATTTAGGTGTTCTCGGTGGCAAGAAAAATCGCAATAAGAACAGAATAATTGCTCTGTGCGGCTGTATGATGCAGGAACCCTCTGTTATAGAGAAAATCAAGAAAAGCTATTCCTTTGTATCTGTGATTTTTGGTACCCATAATATATATAAGCTGGCTGAGCTGTTAGCTACCTACTATGAGAGCAGACGAATGGTCATTGATGTATATAAGGAGCTGGGAGAAATAGTAGAGGATATCCCAAATAAGAGAAAATTCCCATTTAAGCAGGGGGTTAATATTATGTTTGGCTGTAATAATTTCTGCAGCTACTGTATTGTTCCCTATGTAAGAGGTCGTGAAAGAAGCAGAGAGGCTTCTGATATAATCACTGAGATTAAGACTCTGGCGGCTGATGGTGTTAAGGAAATAATGCTTCTTGGACAGAATGTTAATTCCTATGGTAAAAATCTTGATAATCCCATTTCATTTGCTGAACTGTTAAGAAGGGTAGAGGATATTGACGGCATTGACAGAATCAGGTTTATGACCTCTCATCCTAAGGATTTATCGGATGAGCTTATAGATGTAATGGCTTCCTCGAAGAAAATATGCAAGCATCTTCATCTGCCGCTTCAGTCAGGAAGCAGTCGCATTCTTAGAGAGATGAACAGACACTATACTAAGGAAAGCTACCTTGAACTGGCACTGAAAATAAGAGAGAGAATACCTGATATTGCCATTACTACTGATATTATTGTAGGCTTCCCCGGTGAAACAAGAGAGGATGTTGACGAGACTATAGATGTTATCAGGAAGGTTCATTTTGACGGAGCCTTTACATTTATATACTCTAAGAGAACGGGAACACCTGCTGCCGCAATGGATAATCAGGTTAGCGAGGAATTTGTTAAGGTAGAATTTGACAGAGTATTAAAGGCTGTTCAGGAGGAATCACGTGTAATGGCTGAGCGTTTTCTCGGTAATATTGAGGAGGTTCTTGTGGAAGGTGTTAATGAGCATGATTCTTCTTATGTAACAGGCAGAATGAGCAATAATTTATTGGTTCATTTCCCGGGAAATGAAGAGATGATTGGAACAATTGTAACGGTTAAACTAACGGAATGCAGAGGCTTTTACTATTCCGGTGAGCTTATAGGATAATATATGATTAAAAAGATATTTAATACCTTTTCTGATTTTGGTAAACAATTGACAAGAGATAATATTGCTGCATATGCCTCCAGTACTGCATTTTTTTTCTTTTTATCAATTGCGCCTATTTTGCTGGTGCTATGTTCAGTTGTTACCTTTACACCTGTAACAAAGGAACAGCTTATTAACAGTCTGGTGGGTTTCGTTACTCCATCTATGCACAGTACTCTTACTGTGTTTATTAATCAGATTTATTTAAAGGCAAACAGAATTATTCCTGTGTCATTGTTTGTACTGTTGTGGTCGGCAGGAAAGGGTATGATGGCACTTCAAATGGGCTTAAATGTGGTTCATGGTGTGGTGGAAACAAGAAATTTTATTGTGGTCAGACTTCAGGCATGTTTCTATACAATTATTACAATTGTTCTGTTAATTGTATCGTTGTTACTGTCATCACTGGGTGAAATACTTGAAAGATTGATTAATAAATATCTTCCGAAAAAAATGAATCTTCTTGGATTCTTTTTACGTTATAGATTTTTCTTTATATTTATTATATTAATTATTCTGTTTACACTTATTTTTACCTTTGTGCCTAATATTAAGCTAAAGCTTAAATATCAGGTTCCCGGTGCTGTATTTACTGCAGTGGGATGGAGCGCGTATTCTTTTCTGTTTTCCCTGTATATTGAGAATTTCGATGGTATGAGTACCTATGGAAGCCTGTCAACAATAGTCATTGTATTGTTCTGGCTGTATTTTAGTATGTATTTGTTGCTGGTGGGAGCTAATCTTAACAGGTATTTTAAGCCCATTATCAAGGCGTTTTTTGTTAAGAGCAGGAATGTGTTGGATAAGCTGGGTGAGTAAGGTTTATGGATAGCATTAAGCGGTATTGTAATAAACATGATATTGTTCTTATAGCAAGCATTATCATTATTTCTGTGATAATGCTTGTGGGCTTTAATCTGTTTGTTTCTAATAAATCAACAGTTAATGTATATCTTAATGGTACCATAATTCGTACATATAATCTGACTGATGAAGTTGATGAGGTAATTACCAATGACAGTGGTAATTATAATCATCTGATTATACATAATAACAGGGTGTACTTGTCTGATGCAGACTGTCCCGATAGATTATGTGTGAATCAGAAGCCTCTTGATGACAAGGGCGGAGTTATATGCTGTGTTCCTAACAATCTGTTGGTTAAGGTGTGTGGAGGTAAGGAAGATGAGTACGATGCCTATACAGACTAAAGCTTCAGGAAAGGTGGCAATACTGGGTGCTTTTATTGCATTATCCATGCTGTTTGGCTATGTGGAAAATATGTTTCCCATTAATATAGTGGGAGTTCCGGGAATCAAGCTGGGATTTGCCAATGTAATCACAATGATTGTAATGTATTGCTACGGTTTTAAGGAGTCAATGCTTGTATCTGTATTAAGAATTGCACTTTTAGCATTTATGTTTGGTAATATATTCGGAGCCCTCTATGGACTCATAGGCAGTATTACAAGTATTGTTATTATGTCTGTTTTTATTAGGCTTAACAGATATACATTAATAGGTATTTCAGCAGTAGGTGGTGCAGCTCACAATTTAGGACAGTTAATATTTGCAGGCTTTGTTTTTGAAGAGCCGGGACTAATATTTTATCTTCCGTTTTTGTTGATTTTTGGTACAGTAGCCGGTTCTCTTATGGGCTTTTTATCTCTGTTGGTAATGGAACGCATTAAGGGGATTAATGTATCTGTCTGAGGCTTTGAGTATTAATTGTTCCTGAGTGGTGTAAATTTCTAAGAGATTATAAAGAGGTAGAAGTATGATTGGATTTTTAAAGGGTGAAGTAGAAGAAATCTATGAGGATATGATAGTGCTTGATGTTGGGGGTGTGGGCTTAAACGTATATATGTCGAAGAGTTCCCTTATGCAGATAGCCTGTCGAAAGTCATACGAGAAGGTGTATACATATCTGTCGGTAAGAGAGGATGCTATGCTTCTGTATGGCTTCCTAACCAAGTCGGATCTTGACTTTTTTAAGCTGTTAATTCAGGTTAACGGAATAGGTCCAAAGGTTGGACTTACGATTATGTCGTCTATGAGTGTAGAGGATTTAAAGTTTGCCATTTTATCGGGAGACAGTAAGACTATAGCCAAGGCTCAGGGCGTAGGACCTAAGACCGCACAGAGAATTATTTTAGACCTTAAGGATAAGATTACCTTAGAGGATGCCTTTAATGATAAGCTGTCGAAGCTGGATTCAGGTGAAGATGAATCTATGATTTTGGCCAGAAATGAGGCTGTGGAGGCATTATGTGCACTGGGGTATTCCAGTAAGGATTCTCTTAAGGCTGTAATGAATGTGGAAAATAAATGTGATGGCGATGTGGAGGCAATTATTAAGCTGGCTCTTAAGGAAATGCTTAAATATTAAGTGGGGATTATTATGGGAAAGAGAATTATCGAAACTAATCTTACGCAGGAAGATGTTAAAATAGAAGGCTCACTACGACCTCAGTGTCTTAAGGAGTATATTGGTCAGACCAAAATCAAAGAAAGCCTGGCTATCTATATTGATGCGGCTAAAAAGCGTGGTGACAGTCTTGACCATGTGCTGTTCTACGGACCACCCGGTCTTGGTAAAACAACACTGGCAGGGATTATAGCGAATGAAATGGGAGTTAACATGAAGGTTACCTCCGGCCCCGCAATAGAGAAGCCCGGTGACATGGCGGCTATTCTTAATAATCTTCAAGAGGGAGATTTACTGTTTGTGGACGAGATTCACAGGCTTAATCGTCAGGTGGAAGAGGTTCTCTACCCTGCAATGGAGGATTATGTTATTGATATTGTAATCGGTAAGGGGCCTACTTCACGTTCTATACGAATAGATTTGCCTAAGTTTACTCTTGTGGGAGCTACAACAAGGGCCGGACTATTAACTGCGCCCCTAAGAGACAGATTCGGTGTGATACACAGGCTTGAGTTCTATACTAACGAAGAACTGGCCACTATTATTATGCATTCCGCAGCCAAGCTTAATGTAGAGATAGAAAAAGAGGGTGCATTCGAGCTGGCAAGAAGAAGCAGAGGAACTCCCAGACTAGCCAATAGGTTGCTTAAGCGAGTTCGTGATTATGCCGAGGTTCGTTTCGATGGAGTAATAACCTTAGAGGTAGCTAAGGAAGCACTTAATCTAATGGATGTAGATACTATGGGACTTGATCATGTGGACAGGAATCTAATACTTACCATGATTAATAAGTTCGAGGGTGGTCCTGTAGGTCTTGATACAATAGCGGCTGCAATAGGTGAGGATGCAGGAACTATAGAAGATGTGTACGAACCTTATCTTATTAAGAATGGATTTATTAATAGAACACCCAGGGGGCGTGTGGCTACCGGTGAGGCATACAGACATTTTGGATTGGAAGAAAAGGCGTGATTTATTATATATAAATAGAAATACGAAAATATAGATTATAAGCTATATTTTTCGGGATTAGAATATTTTCTTTCGATAGAAATGGAATATAAGGCGTATTTGAATTATTGACGGTTGATATGATATTAATTTGATTATTGTGTCACATATGCGATTGAAAGTTACTATTAATTGTGCTAAAATATACGATGACTATAACAAAATAGGGTTATTGTTATGTCAATAATATTGGTACAATTATACCCTGAATAATAATTGTACAAGAATAGGAGATAGCATGAGAACGAAGGACTTATTAAAACGTTGGCTGGTTACATTGTTATGTGTAGCAATGGTAGTGGGCTCAGTTCCTATGCCAACAGAGGCTGCGGTAATTCTTGATTCTTCTAACGAAGCTCAAGATTTACTTGAGGTGGTTGATGAAGATGCATCAACTGAGGTTACAGATGTAAGTACATCTGAGTCTAAGGAGGATTCAGAAGAAATCCTGTTAAACGAGTCAGATTCTAAGGGTGATGTTATTGATACTGAGGAAGAGATTAAGGTATCTGACATTGACGAGGAAGAAGCAACTCTTGATATCATTGATGAGGCGGTTGCAGAAGATGAGCCGATAATTGATGAGGAA
>JAZQOI010000108.1:0-11708 GCA_045627745.1 Lachnospiraceae bacterium
TAGCCAAGCTAGGATACACATCCATGCTTGACTATTATCTAATAGTCTATGAAAACTAAGGAACCGCCTTGGTACGGAACCGTATGCCAGGTGGTGTGAGAGGTCGGCTAATCAACTAATGGTTAGCCTCCTACTCGATTGGATGAATCAGTTCAAGCCTGCTGCAATGAAGCGCTTGTCGTTTTATTGCAGCATTAGTGCAGGAATCGGGGTTATATAGAAAATCACCTATAAGAGGATGACCGATGTGTTTAAAATGCACTCTTATCTGATGGGTTCGTCCGGTTAATAGATTGATTTTGATAAGTGAGTAATAAACGGGACATTTACCTCCATCACAGATATACGCTGATTTGACAGACTGATATTCTGTGATTGCGGACTCGCCGTTTTCATAATCAACTGTGCGTTCTATGGTAGAATCTGATTTCCTTGCTATGGGAGCATTAATTATTCCGTTGCCTTCAACAATTCCTTCACATATAGCATGATATGTTTTTTTGATGGACTTGTTTAGCATCATTTCTGAGAGAATTGATGCGCTGAGAAGATTCTTGCCAATAAGAACAAGACCTGTTGTGTCACGGTCCAGTCTTGTGATACAACGATATACAAAATCCTCGCCTTTACTGTCATAATAGTAGCTGACGGCGTTGGCAAGGGTGTTGTCGTGGTTGTTGATGGAAGGGTGAATAGGCATATCGGCAGGCTTGTTAATAACCAGAATATCTTCATCCTCATATACAATGTTAAGGGGAAGCTTAACAGGAATTATATGTTCGGAGGATGCATTATCCTTAAGTGTTACCTTTATTATTTCATTGCCTGATAATCTGTGATTAAGATATACGCTTGAACCCTCGGGATTATCCGTTGCAGGTTCGATGATTTTAATTGAACTATCGGTCTTTTTTAATCCGGTAAGCAAATGTCTTGAGTAGCCCTGTGATTTTAGCAAATCTCTGACGGTTGCACCTATATATTCGCTTGTTTTATATTCAAATATTCTTTCCATAATTGCTCCCTATGATTTCTTTATATTTGGGTTCTGTTACCGGTCGGGGACTGAACAGACAGTAACGAATATTTTGCCCTATTTCATTGTAAAAATCAAGGGTATTGTGATATACTTAACTTTGAATATTTGTGTTTATTCAGATACATCATTTCAATAATTCAAATGCGCTTTGGGGGATGGTATTTGCTATTGTTTTTTTTAGATGTATCGTAATTTCCAACAATATTATATTTAAGGAGTGGAGTAGCATGGAGAAAATAATTCAGGAATTAAGAAAACGCAAAGTTGTTATTCTTATATTCATGGTTGGATTGTTTTTCGGAATGGTGTGCGGATTTTTTATTGCACCGGTTAAGAAGGGCATGACAATCGGAAGCTACAATGGTAATCGAACAGAAAAAAAGGAAGAACAGGATACCTTTAGTGAAGACCTTGCAATGGAAATGGGAGAGTTGAGATAATGTTTAATAAAGATAAATATGTTGCCTATGTGGCTACCTATACCCGGGGCAATGACAAAGGAATTCGTATTTATAACGTAGATGTTGAAAAGGGCTCTATGGAGGAGAAGGATCAGGTAACCATTACTAATTCTTCTTATCTGACCATATCTCATAATGCCAAATATGTATATTCAATCACCGACTTGGGGGTTGAATCCTTTAGAATTCTTGGTGATGGTTCACTGGAGAAGATTAATTGTGCATCAATTAATGGTATGCGTGGCTGTTATGTATCCACTGATTATACTGACAAGTATTTATTTGTTTCCGGCTATCATGATGGCAAAATCACAGTGCTTAGACTTAATAAGGACGGCTCTGTGGGTGAGATTACAGATGAGATATTCCATCGTGGTATAGGAAGCATATCAGAGAGAAATTTCAGACCACATGTCAGTTGTGTTAAGATGACCCGTGATAATCATTATCTGTGTGCCTGCGATTTAGGACTTGACCATGTGAATATATATCGTTTCGATCACGCCAATGGCAAGCTTAAGCTGGCTGATATTGTAAGATGCGAGCAGGAGAGCGCACCTAAGTATATTAAGTTCCGTAAGGATGGCAAGTTCTGCTATATCATTAATGAGATGAACAATACCATGGAAGTATATTCCTACGAAGAAATTAATAATAATCCTGTATTTAATAAGGTTCAGAAGATATCTACAGTCAATGACTACCATGCAACAGATACAGCAGCCTGTGCTATGAAGTTTTCACCGGATAATAAGTATATTTTCTGCTCTAATGCCGGTGATAATTCAGTAGGTGCTTTTAGTATTGATGAAGAAACAGGTATGCTTACTAAGAAGTTTGTGCTTCCTATTAGTGGCGATTATCCTAAGGATATTGCGATTTTCCCTGATTGCAAGCATGTAGTTTCTCTTAATCATGAGAGTGATACAATGACTTTCTTTAATGTTGATTTGGAGAAGAATGTTATTGTTATGAACGGACCTGAGCTTAAGGTTGCCAAGGGCAATGGAATCGTCATAATGAAGGTTAAGACTGAACAATAGGGGAATTAGGGGAATATGATTAAAGGGAGATTAGCAAAAGGGCTTGTAGTTTCAGCCCTTATTGTTTCGTTTGTAATATATGACAGCAGTATATCTATGGCACTTGATTCCACTGCTGTACCACAAGCAGTGCCGACAACAGTACCGGCTACTATGCCGACGACAGCACCAACTGCGATACCTACACCGATTCCTACGGTAGTACCAACTGCGATACCTACACCGATTCCTACACCGGTGCCTACAACGGTTCCTACACCGACACAGGGGACTATGCCGGCAACTGAGGGAACTACACTTAAACCTGCCGGACAGTCGATAGCACCGGCGGTAACACCCCCGGAGGTTTCGGGAACTCCTGCTGTTACACCAACGACAGTACCGGATGAGGGTAATGGTGCAAACAAGAAAAGATCATCGGACAAAAAGGGTGATGTGTATCTAAAGGGTAACGATGAAGTTGTTACCACTGTCAGTGATAATGAAGCTGATGAAAGCTGGAAGCTTATTCTTGTTAATAAACAGAATCCTGTGCCTGATGACTATACAGCTCAGCTTAGCTATGTAACCGGTGGACAGCAGGTTAGACACGAAGTGTTAGCTCCTTTAAACAGTATGCTTATTGCTGCGAGAAAGGATGGAGTATCACTGTCGATATGTTCTGCTTACAGAAGCTACAAAAGACAGACTGAGCTTTTTAACAACAAGATAAGAATTCTTACCTCGGCAGGTATGACTTATTTTGACGCCTACAGAATCGGCTCCTGTTCGGTTACACTTCCGGGAACCAGTGAACACCAGCTTGGTATGGCTCTTGATATTGTCACCAGCGGTTACACCTCCTTAGATGAGGGCTTTGGCAAGACAACTGCCGGTAAATGGCTTAAGAAAAATGCTCCTAAGTATGGCTTTATATTGAGATATCCTGAAGGTAAGGAGCATATTACAGGCATTACCTATGAGCCATGGCATTACAGGTATGTAGGTACAGAGTATGCAGAGGATATTACCAATAAAGGGCTTACTCTTGAAGAATATCTTGAAGAAATGGATAACAATTAATGAACGATAAATGTAAATATACTGTACTTAAAAAGGAAGGCTCTGCCAAAAGAGCTAGACTGGTAACAACACACGGAATAATAGAGACACCTGTGTTTATGAATGTGGGAACCGTTGCTGCAATAAAGGGTGCTGTATCCACTGAAGACCTTGAACGAATAGGAACACAGGTTGAGCTCTGCAATACATATCATCTTCATGTAAGACCCGGCGATGAAATAGTTAAGAAGCTGGGTGGATTGCAGAAGTTTATGTCCTGGGACAGGCCGACACTTACTGATTCTGGCGGGTTTCAGGTCTTTTCTTTGAGCAGCTTACGCAAAATCAAAGAAGAGGGAGTCTATTTCAATTCTCATATTGACGGCAGAAAAATATTTATGGGACCTGAAGAAAGCATGAGAATTCAGTCTAATCTGGCATCTACTATTGCTATGGCATTTGATGAGTGCCCAAGCTCTAAGGCTGAGCGTGAATATGTTCAGGCATCTGTAGACAGAACTACAAGGTGGCTTGAACGCTGTAAGGTTGAAATGGATAGACTTAATTCATTAGAGGATACTATTAATAACAAGCAGTTATTATTTGGAATTAATCAGGGTGCGATTTTTGATGATATCAGAATAGAGCATGCCAAAAGAATTACTGATTTTGACCTGGATGGATATGCAATTGGGGGACTTGCGGTAGGTGAAAGTCACGAAGAGATGTATCATATTATTGAAAGTACCGTACCGTTTCTTCCTAAGGATAAGCCTACATATCTTATGGGTGTGGGTACTCCTGTTAATATTCTTGAAGCAGTGGAGAGAGGAATTGATTTCTTTGACTGCGTATATCCTTCAAGAAACGGCAGGCATGGTCATGTGTACACCCATAACGGTAAGCTTAATCTGTTCAATGCACAATACGAGCTGGATGATTCACCGATAGAAGAGAATTGTGGCTGTCCTACCTGTAAGCGATATTCAAGAGCCTATGTAAGGCATCTGCTTAAGGCAAAGGAAATGCTTGGAATGCGAATGTGTGTTATGCACAATTTGTATTTTTATAATCATCTGTGTGAAGAAATTCGTATGGCTCTTGACGAAGGCAGATTTCATGATTTTAAGCGAAAATGGATAGAGGATTACACAATAAATACTTGATGAAGTTATTTTTTTTGTGTATGATATATTAGTTGATTGTTCGTTACTATCTAATTTATTATGGAGGATTTATTATGTCAGTATTGTTATCACAGGCAGCCGAGGCAGGTTCTGCCAATACAACAGGTTCATTAATAGTTACTGTTGCGTGGGTTGCTGTTTTGATTGGTCTTATGTATTTTATGTTTATTCGCCCTCAGAAGAAGGAACAGAGTAAGCATGATGCACTTATGTCTTCAGTGGAAGTAGGAGACAGTATTCTTACTACCAGTGGATTTTATGGTGTTGTAATTGATGTTTCAGAGGATACATTAATTGTTGAATTTGGCAACAACAAGAACTGCAGAATTCCTATGGAAAAGGCTGCGGTTAAGGCTGTTGAGAAGCCGGGAGCAGAATAATATTAATTTTAATCAGGATGCTTCTTAAGAAGCATCTTGCTTTGTAAATAGAGAAAGGAGATATTATGAAGAGTGATGCAGTAAAAAAGGGAGCAGCACAGGCTCCTCACAGATCATTATTTAATGCTTTGGGATTTACAAAAGAAGAAATGGATAAGCCTTTGGTAGGTATTGTCAGTTCATACAACGAGATTGTTCCCGGCCATATGAATCTTGATAAGATTGTTGAGGCTGTTAAGATGGGAGTTGCTATGGCAGGTGGTACACCTGTTGTGTTCCCTGCAATTGCAGTATGTGATGGTATAGCAATGGGTCATGTTGGAATGAAGTATTCTCTTGTAACACGAGATCTTATTGCCGATTCTACCGAATGTATGGCACTTGCTCATCAGTTTGACGCTCTTGTATGCGTTCCTAACTGTGATAAGAATGTTCCGGGCTTACTTATGGCTGCTGCAAGAATTAATGTTCCTACAGTATTTGTATCGGGCGGTCCTATGCTTGCAGGTCATGTTCATGGCAAGAAGACATCACTTTCTTGTATGTTTGAGGCAGTTGGTGCCAATGCGGCAGGTACTATTTCGGATGAGGAATTATGCTACTATGAGGAGCATACATGTCCTACCTGCGGTTCATGTTCGGGAATGTATACAGCTAATTCCATGAATTGTCTTACTGAGGCTCTTGGTATGGGACTTAGAGGCAACGGAACAATTCCTGCTGTTTATTCTGACAGACTTCGTCTTGCTAAGCATGCAGGTATGGCTGTTATGGAATTATATAGAAAAAATATCAGACCCAGAGATATTATTACCAAGGAATCTATTAACAATGCTTTGACGGTAGATATGGCACTTGGATGCTCTACCAATTCAATGCTTCATTTACCGGCTATTGCGCATGAGGTTGGTTATGACTTTGATATTAGTATTGCTAATGAGATTAGTGAGAAAACACCTAATGTATGTCATCTTGCTCCGGCAGGTCCTACATACATGGAGGATTTGAATGAGGCCGGTGGTGTATATGCAGTTATGAAGCAGCTTGCAGATGCAGGACTTCTTAATACTGACTGTATTACAGTTACAGGTCAGACTATTGGTGAGAATATTAAGAATGCGGTTAATCTTAATCCGGAGGTTATCAGAACACTTGATAATCCTTACTCTACAACAGGTGGTCTTGCAGTTCTTAAGGGTAATCTTGCACCGGACGGTTCCGTTGTTAAGCGTTCGGCAGTGGTTCCCGAAATGATGGTTCATGAAGGTCCTGCACGCGTATTTGATTGCGAAGAGGATGCTATTGAAGCTATTAAGGGCGGTAAGATAGTTGCAGGTGATGTTGTGGTTATTCGTTACGAAGGTCCTAAGGGTGGCCCCGGTATGCGTGAAATGCTTAATCCTACTTCTGCTATTGCAGGTATGGGACTTGGTAGCAGTGTTGCACTTATTACAGATGGTCGTTTCTCCGGAGCATCAAGAGGTGCATCAATAGGTCATGTATCACCTGAAGCTGCAGTTGGTGGTCCTATTGCCCTTGTTGAAGAAGGCGATATTATCAAAGTCAATATTCCTGAAATGACTCTTGAGCTTGATGTAAGTGATGAGGTTCTTGCTGAAAGAAAGGCTAAATGGCAGCCAAGAGAACCAAAGGTTACTTCAGGATATTTATCAAGGTATGAGAAGCTTGTTACCAGCGGTAACAGAGGTGCCGTTTTAAGAATTCCTGACTAAATGCAATTTTACTTCGTTACCGGTCAGGGCTGAACAGTAACTATTTTGATTTTAGAATAGATTTAAGGAGATTATGTTATGTTATTAACAGGTTCACAGATTGTAATGGAATGCTTGAAGGAGCAGGGCGTTGATACTGTATTTGGATATCCGGGCGGTACAATCTTAAATATTTATGATGCTTTATATGAGTACAGAGACAGTATTACTCATTATCTTACTTCCCATGAACAGGGTGCGGCTCATGCTGCTGACGGTTATGCAAGGGCTACCGGTAAGGTAGGCGTATGTATGGCTACTTCCGGTCCTGGGGCAACCAATCTTGTTACAGGTATTGCAACTGCATATATGGATTCTGTACCAATGGTTGCAATTACTGCCAATGTTGCATTACCCAGTCTTGGTAAGGATACCTTTCAGGAGGTTGATATTACCGGCGTGACTATGCCTATTACAAAGCATAATTATATTGTTAAGGATGTTACCAAGCTTGCTGATACATTAAGAAAGGCATTCGCTATTGCACGTTCAGGAAGACCGGGACCTGTATTGGTAGATATTACCAAGGATGTAACCGCTAACAAGACTGATTACAAGCCGGTTAAGCCTCAGGAATTAGAGCTTCAGAAGCGTTACACAGATGCTGATATTGAGAAGGTTCTTAAGCTTATTAAGAACAGTAAGCGTCCCTATATTTACACCGGTGGCGGTACTGTTATTTCAGGAGCCAGCAAGGAGCTTAATGACTTTGCTCACACAATCAATGCTCCTGTATGTGATACACTTATGGGTAAGGGTGGCTTCGACGGAACAGACAGTCTATATACAGGTATGATTGGTATGCATGGTACCAAGACTGCCAATTTTGGTGTTACTCAGTGTGATTTGCTTATAGCTATCGGTGCAAGATTTTCCGATAGAGTTATCGGTAATCCCTCTAAGTTTGCTAAGAAAGCAAAAATCGTTCACATTGACATTGACCCTGCTGAAATCAATAAGAATATTAAGACAGATGCCAGCATAGTAGGTGATGTTAAGGAGATTCTTACTATTCTCAATGAGAGGGTAGAGCCTAAGAATAATGTTGATTGGCTTGCACAGATTAAGAAGTTTAATGAGGATTTTCCTCTTAAGTATTCTCAGGACAAGCTTACATGCCCTTATGTTATTGAGACTATTTACAAGCTTACACAGGGTGAGGCTATTATTACTACAGATGTAGGTCAGCATCAGATGTGGGCTGCTCAGTACTATAAGTACAAGAATCCTAGAACCTTCATTTCATCAGGTGGTCTCGGAACTATGGGATATGGTCTTGGCGCATGTATCGGTGCCAAGGTGGGTTGTCCGGATAAGACTGTTATCAATATAGCCGGCGATGGCTGTTTCAGAATGAATATGAATGAACTTGCAACAGCATCAAGATATGATATTCCTATTATTCAGGTGCTTATTAATAATGAGGTGCTTGGTATGGTTCGTCAGTGGCAGACACTTTTCTATGGTGGAAGGTATTCCAATACCATTCTTTCGGATAAGGTTGATTATGTTACTGTGGCTAAGGGTCTTGGCTGTGAAGCAATCAGAGTTACCAAGATAGAAGAGGTTGAGCCTGCATTTAAGAAGGCTTTAGAGCTTAAAAAGCCTGTTCTTATTGATTGCGTAATTGATTCCGATGACAAGGTTTTCCCTATGGTGCCGTCAGGTGCTCCTATTGATGAAGCCTTTGATGAGGATGATTTGAACAAGAAATAATTTACTTTTACTATTTTAATCGTTTATTTTTTGGCTAGACATTGAACAGTAAAAGTTATATTATACTCAATGTGGATTTTTGAATTGATTAACTGATTATATCTAAGTTTAAAGGAGGAAAGAAAGTTGAAAAGAGTATATAACTTTTCAGCAGGTCCCGCAGTTTTACCTGAGGAAGTATTAAAAGAAGCTGCAGAAGAAATGATGGATTACAAGGTCTGTGGTCAGTCTGTTATGGAAATGTCCCACAGATCTAAGGTTTTTGATGATATTATCAAGGAAGCAGAAGCCGATCTTCGTGATATTATGAACATTCCTGACAATTATAAGGTTTTATTCCTTCAGGGCGGTGCTTCACAGTTCTTCGCTGAGGTTCCAATGAATCTTATGAAGAATAAGAAGGCCGGTTATATTCTTACAGGACAGTGGGCTAAGAAGGCATTTGCAGAAGCTAAGCTTTATGGTGAAGCAGTTGAACTTGCTTCTTCAGCAGATAAGACATTCTCATATATTCCTGATTGTTCTGATCTTCCTATTACTGACGATATGGATTACGTATATATTTGTGAGAATAATACTATTTACGGAACCAAGTATAAGACACTTCCCGATACAAAGGGCAAGATTCTTGTAGCTGACGTTTCATCATGTATTCTTTCAGAGCCTATTGATGTTACCAAATACGGTGTTATTTACGGTGGCGTTCAGAAGAACGTTGGTCCTGCAGGTTGTGTTATTGCTATTATTCGTGAAGACCTTATTACAGATGATGTACTTCCCGGAACACCTACACTTCTTAAGTGGAAGACTCAGGCAGATGCACTTTCTCTTTACAATACACCTCCATGCTACTGTATTTATATTTGTGGCAAGGTATTTAAGTGGATTAAGAAGATGGGCGGTCTTGAAGTAATGAAGGAGAGAAATGAGAAGAAGGCTAAGCTTCTTTATGATTTCCTTGATTCAAGCAAGCTCTTTAAGGGTACAGTTGAGAAGGATTCACGTTCACTTATGAATGTTCCTTTTGTTATTGGTGACAAGGACATGGAAGCTAAGTTCATCAACGAAGCTACAGAAGCAGGTCTTGTTAACCTTAAGGGACATAAGACAGTTGGCGGTATGAGAGCATCTATCTACAATGCAATGCCTTATGAAGGTGTAGAGGCTCTTGTAGCATTTATGAAGAAGTTTGAAGAGGAGAATGCATAATGTTTAAATACACTTGTTTAAATCCTATTGCTAAGGTAGGAATCGACAGATTCTCAGGTAATTTTGAAAAAATCGACGATATTAACGGTGCAGACGGTGTACTTGTAAGAAGTGCTTCAATGCACGAAATGGAGTTACCGGACAGCCTTCTTGCTGTAGCAAGAGCCGGTGCCGGTGTTAACAACATTCCTCTTGAGGAGTGCGCTAAGAAGGGTATCGTTGTATTTAATACTCCGGGTGCTAATGCTAACGGTGTTAAGGAGCTTGTTATTGCAGGTATGTTACTTGCATCCCGTGATATAATCGGCGGCGTTAACTGGGTTAAGAGCGCTGCTACAGAAGCTGACATTGCTAAGATGGCAGAGAAGGAGAAGAAGAAATTCGCCGGTACTGAGATTCAGGATAAGAAGCTTGGTATTATTGGTCTTGGTGCTATTGGTGTTCGTGTTGCTAATGCAGCTAAGAATCTTGGCATGGAAGTATATGGTTATGATCCATATATTTCAGTTGATGCCGCTTGGAATCTTTCTCGTGATATTAAGCATGTACTTAATGTAGATGAGATTTTTGAGAATTGTGATATTATTACCATTCATGTTCCTCTTATGGACAGCACTAAGAATACTATTAACACAGAAGCTATTTCTAAGATGAAGGACGGAGTTATTATTCTTAACTTCGCTAGAGATCTTCTTGTTGAAGAGGCTGCTGTTATTGAGGGTATCAAGGCAGGTAAGGTTAGAAAGTATGTATCTGACTTCCCTAATCCTACAACAGCAGGTCAGGAAGGCTGTATCGTAATTCCACATCTTGGTGCATCTACTGAAGAGTCAGAAGACAACTGTGCTAAGATGGCTGTTAAAGAGCTTATGAATTACCTTGAGAACGGTAACATCATTAATTCTGTTAACTATCCTAACTGTGACATGGGTGTATGTGCTAACGTAGGTCGTGTAGCTATTATGCATAAGAATGTTGCCAATATGATTTCTAAGTTCACAGGTGCTTTTGGTGATCTGAATATCAACATTTCTGATATGCTTAATAAGTCTAAGGGTGAATTCGCTTATACTCTTATGGATACAGATGCTGCAGTTACAGATGAAATCGTTAAGAAGCTTGAAGCTATCGATGGCGTTATTCGTGTAAGAGTAGTTAAATAATTATAACTGTTAATTAGTTTAAATAATACAGGGTTCGTATCGATTGATACGAACCCTGTATTTGATTCTGTATTAACTTCTGTATTTAATTGATAGTTTTTGATTCTATTAAAACTTCATTTCAAAATCAAAATCAGGACCCATTTCTTCCTTGTATTTCTTGTCGGCTTCAATTCCCTGCTCGGAAGCCAAATCCATATATTTTATAAAAACATCATCAATGGGCATATTCATTTCTTTGGAAAGCTGTTCCATGATTGGTTTTAATTTTTCTAACTGTTCTGAAACATGTGTATTCTGAGGGTCAATATCCTTAAGAACTTCTTCCGCATATACATTAATTTTGTTGAGAAATTCACGATCTTCAGTAGTCATAATAAACCTCCTTGAATGAAGCAAGACGAAATAAATTTATGCCTTGCATTCAATACTATCTTTAATATTTTATCAGTATCATAACATGATACCAGGGTCAAAAGGTCATGCTGACTCGTCGTGCTTGCACGTAAGAGAGTGGGTGAAGTTTTAGGACGCGTCAAAGCATGAAAAAGTAGCCATTTTTTGCAGAAAAATGAGCGGATTTTGAATGTTTTGAGGATTTCGAGAGCTCGTAGAGCGGAGAAATCCGGTATCGTTGGGGGCAAAATACCTTTTGACTCCAACATCATAACATTTATTAATTAAGGTGTCAAAACAC
>JAZQOI010000109.1:0-11979 GCA_045627745.1 Lachnospiraceae bacterium
CCCCTTGAAGACGACAAGGTAGATAGGTCATAGGTGTAAGCGTAGTAATACGTTAAGCTGAATGTTACTAATCGGTCGAAGGCTTGACCAAGATAGACTTTTCAAACGGAATCGTTTCAGTATTTAGTTTTGAAGGTATAATAAGTAAATAAGTTAGATGATTTGAGAATCCGAGTGTTCGGGTTCTTTTTTTGCTAAAAATGACGATAGGGTTAGGGGCAAAGAGAAATTTGTTAAGAATGTCTATGATAAAATTATAATAGACATGATATTCGGGTTGTTGTATATTAAGAACATACATACAAAAGAAAAACACGCTTCGCGAGTTTTATCTTTTGTCATGAACTACAATGCAAATGCGTATTACGCATTGCACATTTTGAAAGGAGAAGATTATGAACAGATTTACAAAATTAATGAAAATCGCATTAGTTACAACGTCACTTGTAGTGCTGTATGCGCTTCCTGTATTTGCGTATTCTTCAGATTTTGAAGCACCAAAATCGGCTGAAGATGTAGAGACTATCATTTCTCGTATTGTGAATGAAGCTTTCGATGCGGAAGATGCATTCAGAGCATCTCTAATCGATTTACGACCTTCTGAAGAAAATAAGGAAATTTTGGTTGCAAGCGCCGATCACTTTCATAAAGCAATGAAAGATTACTGCGTTAATTCTGAGTATCTAAGAGATCTTGTACAGAAGACCGCTCTGGATGAGAAGAGTATGGATGTTTCACTCAAGAAAGAAATATATGATAATTATGTGAATCTTTCGAAGTACAATCCTGAATTCAAGGCTCTTGCCGATAAGGCTTACGAGGAATATCTTGAATCTCAATCTGCTCTTGAGTGGAGTAAAGTTCTTAACGCTCGTATTGATGCAGGTCAAGCGAAGCATAAAGCATTCGAAATGCAATATGGACCTGAAGTAAAGCAGAATATATTAAATGGTGATAAGCCGGTTACAACATTGCATATTGCTGATGTTGTTGCTGAATTCAATTCTGATACCAAATAAATAGTATGATGTTGGGGTCAAAAGGTATTTTGCCCCCAACGATACCGGATTTCTCCGCTCTACGAGCTCTCGAAATCCTCAAAACATTCAAAATCCGCTCATTTTTCTGCAAAAAATGGCTACTTTTTCATGTTTTGGCGGGTTATAAAGGTGCATACAGCCTCTTACGTGCAAGCACGACGAGTCAGCATGACCTTTTGACCCTGGTATCATAGTATTAGGATAGTACAAATTGAATCACGACTTATTTTTATGTAGAAATCATTATTTAAATAGACATCAGATATTGGATATTATCCGGTCTGATGTCTATTTGCATAATTGCCTTCAAATTATTTGCAATAAGCACTTTTCCCATGATTTGTTCACATTTGAAGAAATTTCGGATAGTTGTAAGTAAGTAAAGTTACGAATAGCAAATTATTCAGAATAATTTGCCACAATTGGTGCACTATGTGACAAAGAACGGGGCGATATTTTATAATTATTACAATTTGAAATGCACTGATTCACAACGATATTAGTGATTTGAAATTTTCTGTGGAGGTTAATTTGCAAATGAAAAGACAATTATTACAAAGGTTATCCAAAGCTTAAATACAAAAGAATATATTATATTTCGTTAATTTAGCATACTCACATATGATGGAATAAGTGATATTTTCAAAAAAACATGCCAATAATGCTAGAATGAAACCTCGATTTAACGCAATTATCAAAAATATACAGAAAATTATAAAAATTTAAGTGATTTATGTGTATTTTTAAAATAAACTATGCTATAATGTTTTCAGACTAATGTTGTGGCTATTTAGTTGTTAGGAAATAATATTAACGAGGTGGCGCTATATGGATACTAAGATTTTGCTTGAGAATGGTACAAACGAACTGGAGATTCTTGAATTTAAATTAGGCGACAATTCCTATGGAATTAATGTAGCGAAGATTAAGGAGATTATTCCTTATCAAGCTGTTACACCCGTTCCTAATTCACATCCCAGTATTGAAGGAATTTTTATGCCCCGTGAAACAATGATTACTGCTATTGATTTGAGAAATGCGCTTCAGCTTGGGGATTCTGATCCTTCCGGTTTATTCATTATTACAAATTTTAATAAATTGGATGTCGCTTTTCATGTAGATAGAGTTATTGGTATTAATAGATTTTCATGGAAGGAAATCATTAAGCCTGATGCCACAATTAATAATGACCAGGACGGTATCTCAACAGGTATTATTAAGCTTAAAGATCGTTTGGTTATTATTCTTGACTTTGAGAAGATTGTTACAGATATTAGCCCTGAAACAGGATTGAAGCTTGCAGAGATTGAAGGTTACGCTTCAAGACCAAGATCAGATTCGTGTATTCTTATTGCAGAGGATTCACATCTTTTGAATAAACTTATTTCTGATGCTCTTTCTACTGCAGGATATGTTAATCAGAAGAGAACAGAAGATGGTTTGGAAGCTTGGAATTACATTACTAAATGTATTCAGGATGGTACTGTTGAGCAGAAGGTTAATTGTGTAATTACTGATATCGAGATGCCACAGATGGATGGACATAGATTAACTAAGTTGATCAAGAGTGATGATAGAACCAAGGATATTCCGGTTGTTATCTTCTCATCACTTGTTAATGAAGAGATGAGACTTAAAGGTGAGGCTCTTGGTGCAAATGCGCAGTTATCCAAGCCTGAGATTGGAAACCTTGTTATTGAGATTGATAAGCTTTTGAGACCTAGTGATGTTCAGCAATAATGATATTTTAAGGAGAACCTTGGTTCTCCTTTTTTTACTTATAGCGGCGTATTAGATTTGTCCTCACGGCTACTATATTATAAATGTAGTTTGTGAGGATTTTTATTATAGTAAATGTTTTTTATTATTTCACGTCTAAACTACCCTGTTATCGTTGTTTAAAGGCTAAATTTATGTTAAACTTACAAATTGGGTAAACATATTTCTAAGGAGTTTTTATGAGTACAACAGAAGATTATTTAGATCAATTATTAAATGGAGTTTTAGGTATAAAACCGGATAATGAACAGCCTGAAACATTAGATGACACATCTAATGTTATTTATGATGATGTAGCTTCTGACGTTTCTTACAGTGGCGAGAGTTCGGTTGGAGAAAAGGAGGATTCTCTTTCTATTGAACCTATTTTTTCTAAGACTGATAATACGGATATTATACATGAGCCGGTGTTTTTAGAGGACTCTGAAAATGATTTAGAAGATGTTACAAACATGGAATATGTTGAGGTTAATTCTAATTTTTTACATGATGATATATTAGAAGCTCACATAGAGGAAGATGTACCTTCTGAAGAAGTTTCTGCAGAGGAACCGGTTGTTGAGAACGTAGTAGAGGAGACAACCGCAGAACCGGTTGTTGAGAACGTAGTAGAAGAGATAATTGCAGAACCGGTTGTGGAGAATTTAGTAGAAGAACCAATTTCAGAACCGGTTGTGGAAAATGTAGTAGAAGATATAATTGCAGAACCGGTTGTGGAAAATGTAGTAGAAGATATAATTGCAGAACCGGCTGTTGAGAATTTAGTAGAAGAACCAATTGCAGAACCGGTTGTGGAAAATATAGTAGAAGATATAATTTCAGAACCGGTTATTGAGAACGTAGTAGAAGAGACAATTGCAGAACCGGTTGTTGAGAATGTAGTAGAAGAGACAATAGCGGAACCTACTATGGATATGTCTAATACTATGATAGAAGGTTTAGATAATAGTAATGAGACAATGAGTGAAGCAGATTTAGATGCAATGTTAAGTGCTCTTGAAGGTGGTAATGAGGCACCGATAGAGGCTGTACCTAATGAAGCAGATAGTAGTGTTCTTAATGAAGAATCAGTAATAAATCAGGTTGAAGCTACTGTAATTGAAGAACCAATTGCAGAACCGGTTGTGGAGAATTTAGTAGAAGAACCAATTGCAGAACCGGCTGTTGAGAATTTAGTAGAAGAACCAATTGCAGAACCGGTTGTGGAAAATATAGTAGAAGATATAATTTCAGAACCGGTTGTGGAGAATTTAGTAGAAGAACCAATTGCAGAACCGGTTGTGGAAAATGTAGTAGAAGATATAATTGCAGAAACGGTTGTTGAGAACGTAGTAGAAGAGACAATAGCGGAACCTGCTATGGATATGTCTAATACTATGATAGAAGGTTTAGATAATAGTAGTGAGACAATGAGTGAAGCAGATTTAGATGCAATGTTAAGTGCTTTTGAAGGTGGTAATGAGGCACCGATAGAGGCTGTACCTAATGAAGCAGATAGTAGTGTTCTTAATGAAGAATCAGTAATAAATCAGGTTGAAGCTACTGTGATTGAAGAACCAATTTCAGAACCGGTTGTGGAGAATTTAGTAGAAGAACCAATTGCAGAACCGGTTGTGGAAAATGTAGTAGAAGATATAATTGCAGAACCGGTTGTTGAGAACGTAGTAGAAGAGACAATAGCGGAACCGGCACCGGAACCAGTTCCTGAACCAGCACCAGCAATACCAACACCAACAGCAGGTGGTGGAAATGAGAAGATGAGCGACGAAGAAATCGCCGCATTATTTAGTGCAGCCGCAGGAAACGAAGCAAGCGCAGAACCGGCACCTGAACCAACACCGGAACCAACATCTGAACCAGTTCCTGAATCAACACCTGCACCAGCAATACCAACACCAGCAGTAGGTGGTGGAAATGAGAAGATGAGCGATGAAGAAATCGCCGCATTATTTAGTGCAGCCGCAGGAAACGAAGCAACTGCAGAACCTGAACCTACAGAGCAGAAAACTGATGATATGACAGAAGCTGATTTGGATGCTCTTCTTAGTGAATATGAATCTTCAGATAAAAATGAGTCAAATGATGATTTTGAACAGATTAATTCTGTAGATGATTTGATTAAGCATGATGAAAATTCTATTATAGATAAGATGCTAATCGGCAATGATTTTGATGAAATCAATAAGACCGAGGCCGAGCTTGATTCTATGCTTGACAATGTTATGTCAGAAAGCGAGATGGATGAATTACTTGCTTCCTTTGACGGAAATGATATTAATGAGAAGGATGAAAGTCAAATTGAAGAAGCAATAAAGAATATTTCTATAGAAGGCGGCGGATTAGATCGTGTTCCCGGTGATGACGAGATGATGTCTGAAAATCAGGTTGACGATTTGCTGAAATCAATTGAGGAAATGGGAGATCCTACCCAATCATCTGTAGATGCAGATGCGGATCTTAATGATATACTTGCCGGTATTTCTGATGACAAGGAATTATCTGAAATTGGAGATATTCTGGATAAGAATGATAATTTTGAAGCTGTATCGGAAGATAGTGAAGACGATGACGCTGACTCTGTAGCTGATTTTCTTAATGGAGAGGACAGTGAAGAAGAATTAAGTCCTAAAGATAAGAAAAAGGCAGAGAAGGAAAGAAAACGTAAAGAAAAGGAAGCAAAGAAATTAGCAAAGAAGAATAAGTCAGCAGATGGTGATTCATCAGAAGAGTCTGAGGAAAAGAAGGAAAACATCTTTAAAAGGATTTTTGCATTCCTTATGGATAATGGAGATGATGAGGATGAAGAAGACTCCGGCAATGCTTCTAAGGCTACAGAAACAGATGATGTAGCTGTATTTGCAGAAGAAACTGCAACTGATATTGCCAAGGCAGGAGCAGAGGACAATGAAAAAATTCTTGATGAGTTAGGAGAGACTGAGGGGGCAGAAGGTAAACCATCAGAAGGAAAATCAGAAGAAAAGACTGAAGAAAAATCAGAAGAAAAAGAGGAAGCTCCTAAAAAGAAAGAGAAGAAAAAGAAGGAAAAGAAAAAGAAAGAAAAGAAAAAGAAGGCACCAAAGGATAAAAAGCCTCCAAAACCTAAAAAGGTTAAACAACCTAAGGAGAAGAAGGATTCTGATCTTTTGAAGATGCCTAAAATTCCGAAGAAAACTGCATTTTTGATTTTTCTGCTTGCTGCATCCATTGGAGCAGGGGTATATGCAATTGCAATAATTGTGCCTAAAACAAATGATGTTAAGAAAGCACAGTTGGCATTCGAGGAAGGTGATTACGAAACAACTTATATGTCTCTTACAGGACACGATAATTTGAATGAGGAAGAACAGGAATTATTCAATAAGAATTTGATTTTGTATAAGCTCCTGCGTAAATATCAATCATACGAGAATTATATGGATATGGGAATGGAAGTTGATGCCATGAATGCCTTAATTCAAGCTGTAGGAGATATTGACGATAATAATGGTGCTGCCGAGCAATATGGTGTTACTGAACAGTTTGAGGAGTTGGCTTTAGATATTATTACCACTTTGGAGGATGTATTTGGTGTTTCACTTGATATGGCGCGTGAGTGGTTGTCAATAAATAATACTAAAGAATATACAAGAACTCTCAATGAATTTATAAATGGGGATTATGTTGACGGTGATTCTGATGATGAAACCTATGTGGAAACATACGATTATGAAGACTATGACCCGGTAATTGAGGGCGAAGAAGCCGAATTCAATGATTATGAGGATGATTATTTTTCTGAAACCTTATATAGCGATGAGGTAGGTGATGGAACGGAGGAAGAAAGCGAAGATTACAGTGAAGAGGATGCTTTCAATGACTCGGAGGAATATGAAGATGGTTCTGAATATGAAGATGAATCGGAATATGTGGATGAATCAGATTATGAGGAAAATGCAGAGGATTATTCCGACGAAGATGATTATTATGATGAGGATGTTGACAGTGATATGGAAACAGATATCCTGGACATGTAATTTTGAATCAAACAAAGGTGTGAGGATAAGATTATGATAGCAGTAATTGATTATGATGCCGGCAATATTAAAAGTGTTGAACGTGCAATGCAACATTTGAATCAGGATGTTGTTATTACAAGGGACCCTAAAATCATTTTGTCCGCAGACAAAGTCATTCTTCCGGGGGTAGGTGCTTTTGGCGATGCTATGGAAAAAATCAGAGGCTATGATTTAGAAGAGGTTATAAACGAGGTAGTAAAAAAAGGCACATATTTTCTGGGAATTTGTTTAGGACTTCAGTTGATGTTTGATAGAAGTGATGAGGCAGATGGTGTTAAGGGATTATCGTTGTTGGAGGGTGAGATTCTAAGAATCCCGGAGGGGGAATATAGCAAGATCCCTCATATGGGATGGAATTCACTGAAACTTCAAAACGATGGAAGATTGTTTGAAGGGATATCAGATGAAGCCTATGTTTATTTTGTGCATTCTTATTATTTGAAGGCTAAGGATGATAGTATTGTTAAGGCAACCACTGAGTATAATACTTGCATTCATGCTTCGGTTGAGAAGGATAATATTTTTGCCTGTCAATTTCATCCTGAAAAAAGTTCATCTGTGGGACTGAAAATGCTTGAGAATTTTATTAATTTAAAATAGGTATTAGTGAGTAAAACACTATATATCATTTGGTTTAAGAAGAGGATAATAAATGTATACTAAACGAATAATTCCATGCTTGGATGTTAATAACGGACGTGTAGTTAAAGGAACAAATTTTGTAAATTTGCGAGATGCAGGAGATCCTATAGAGGTTAGTAAGATTTATGATAAGGCAGGTGCTGATGAACTTGTTTTCCTTGATATTACTGCTTCATCCGATGCAAGAAATATCAAGGCTGAGCTTGTCAGAAAAATCGCTGAAAACATTTTTATTCCGTTCACTGTTGGTGGTGGAATAAGATCTGTGGATGATTTTAAAATGATTTTACGTGAGGGGGCAGATAAGGTTGCGGTTAACTCTGCCGCCATAATGAATCCTACACTTATTTCAGAGGCTGCTGACAAGTTTGGAAGTCAGTGTGTTGTTGTGGCAATAGATGCTAAAAGGCGCGAGGATGGTACCGGCTGGAATATATTTAAGAATGGCGGCCGTGTGGATATGGGAATTGATGCGGTTGAATGGGCTATGAAGGCCTATAAACTTGGAGCCGGAGAAATTCTGCTTACCAGTATGGATTGTGATGGTACAAAGGAAGGCTATGATATAGAATTAACAAGAATGGTATCCGAAAATGTAGGGATTCCTGTTATTGCATCAGGAGGAGCCGGAAATAAGGCTCATTTCTTAGAGGCTTTAACTGAGGGAAAAGCTGATGCAGCATTGGCAGCTTCTTTGTTTCACTATAAGGAGCTTGAAATAGATGAGTTAAAAAAATATTTAAAAGAAAATAATGTTTCGGTGAGAATGTAATGGCAGCAATTTCAAACGACTGGCTTGAACCCTTAAATGAAGAGTTTAAAAAGCCATACTATAAAAAATTATACAATACGGTAAAACAGGAATATTCAAAGGCTGTTGTATATCCTAACAGTGATGATATTTTTAATGCGTTTTCGCTGACACCTCTTGAAAGGGTCAAGGTGGTTATTCTGGGACAGGATCCATATCATGAACCCGGACAGGCACATGGATTATGCTTCTCTGTTAAACCGGGTGTTGACATACCACCTTCTTTAGTTAATATTTATAAAGAGCTTGAAACAGATCTGAATTGCAAAATCCCTAATAATGGTTATCTTAATAAATGGGCAGAACAGGGGGTTTTTCTTCTTAATACTGTTCTGACTGTAAGATGTCATGCGGCTAATTCTCATAAGGGTATCGGTTGGGAAGAATTTACGGATGCAGTTATTGAAGTGCTTAATAAACAGGATAGACCAATTGTGTACATGCTTTGGGGAAAGCCGGCACAGACAAAAGCCGCTATGCTTAATAATCCCAAGCATCTTGTGTTATGTGCACCACATCCTAGTCCGTTATCAGCTTACAGAGGTTTTTTTGGATGCAAGCATTTTAGTATTGCCAACGATTTTTTTAGTAAGAATGGAATTGAGCCTATAGACTGGCAGATTCCTGATATTTGATGATTTTGATTTTGATGAGGGGAAAAAGAGATGAGTAAAAAAACGGCGCTTATATTGAAAATAGTAACCGCAATTGTTTTGATTGGGGCGATAATTTTGGGCGTATATTATGGAGTGAGTTATTTTTCAGAGGCCAATAAGGTTGCTTCGATTCTTGAAATGGGTAATCTGTATATGGAAGCCTCTGATTATGAAAATGCCATAGTATATTTTGAACAGGGGCTTGATTACGAGCCTGAAAGCGAAGAAATAAGAAATGCTATTTCACATGCGTATATTTTAATGGCAGAGTCTTACGGAACTTCGGATGATGCAGTTAGCGCATACCAAAATGCATTAACTTATAATCCTTCCAATCCTAATCCTTATTGGGGAATTGCTGCGATTTACGAAGAACGTGGTGACGAAGACAATGTTCTGATTTCGCTTAATACAGGCTATGAAAATACCTCTGATGAAAATATGCGACTTAAGGTCGAAAGTATAGAAGCAGAGAGAGCACGTATTAAGGCAGAAGAGGAAGAGGCAGCAAGAATAGAGGCTGAAAGAGCGGCATTAGAGGCAGCACATGCAGAGATACTTCAGAAGCTATATGAGTGTTTTGAAGGTGATGATATGGATGCTGTTAAGGAATTAATAAGAACAGATGAGTTCATTGCTCTTTCAGATGAGATAGTTAATGCCGAAGATTCGTTTTACTATGGTGAAAAGGATGCGGAAGGAAAACGTCATGGAAAGGGTGTAGCTGTTTATTTAAACGGTTATTACTATTTTGGAGAATATGATAATGATGTAAGATCCGGAGAGGGAAAATACATACGTGCTGTATATTCTGAATCCTCTGCGTTGGGCTCTTTCATATATGAAGGCTCCTGGCTAGAGGATAAGCCAAATGGTGAAGGAGTATGTATATCTAATTTCTTTAAGGATAAAATCGGTTCCGAGGGCTTAAGCAAGCAGGTTGTTGTAGGTACTTATGCAGATGGTCTTGAGAATGGTGCTATGAGTCTTAGCGGTACAACAAAAAGCGGAGGTACTGCGACCTATACATATAAGGCTGAGAATGGAGTTGCAAAAAAATCAAGCGATGAAGATTCCGGAACAAAGGGTCTGTATATTATAGCAAAATCAGGAGATGGAAAATCAAATCTTACATCCGATGGTTCCTTAAGAGGCGTTGAAGGATTTTTAGGAGAATAAATGGAGGAAGTATTATGAATTCGTATATTAATGAAGTTGATTTTTTTAAGGGAAATAATCCGGAGGATATTGTCAGAGAGTATGGCACACCACTTTATGTTTACAATGAGGATATTATTAAGGACAGAATGACGAGAGTTTCTAAGGTAATAACTAAGTATCCATACAGAGCTAATTATTCTGTAAAAACAAATACAAATGTAGAAATATTGAAAATCGCAAAGAATGTAGGAATTAATGCAGATGCAATGAGCGTTGGTGAAGTTAAAATGCTTCTTAAGGCAGGATTCCCTAAGGAGAGAATTTTCTTTGTACCTAATAATGTATCAAAGGAAGAATTACAGTTTGCCATAGATAACGATATATTAACAAGTCTTGATAGTATTGATCAGCTTGAACTGTATGGAAGTCTTAATAAAGGTGGAAGCTGTGCTGTCAGAATTAATCCGGGCGTAGGCGCCGGCCATCATGAAAAGGTTGTTACTGCCGGAAAAAAGACGAAATTTGCAGTTGCTGAAGCTGATATTGATAAGATCTTTGAAGTGGCAAAGAAGTATGATTTAAAGATTATTGGTATAAATCAGCATGTTGGTTCTTTATTTATGGATCCGGAGCCCTTCTTAGCAGCAGTGGATAATTTGTTGCGCATTGCTATGAAATTTGAAAATCTTCAGTTTATTGATTTTGGTGGTGGTTATGGTATACCATACCATAAACTTGATGATGAAAAAGAATTTGATATGGAAAGCTTTTCCAATGAGTTTACTAAGAAGCTTGATGAATTCGTTAAGAATTATGGAAGTACACCTCTGTTTAAAAGTGAGCCGGGAAGATACTGTGTGGCAGAGGGTGGAGTGATACTTGGAAGAGTTCATGCTACTAAACAGAATTCCGGTGTTAATTATGTTGGGACTGATGTGGGAATGAATGTATTGGTAAGACCATCTATGTATGATTCCTGGCATGATATTGAGATTATTTCAAATGGTAAGGTTGTTGACAGAAATGATGATATGATTACAGCAACTGTATGCGGAAATATTTGTGAATCAGGTGATGTTTTGTGTAAAGACAGGAAATTACCTAAGGCAAAGGATGGAGATTTAATATGTGTTCTTGATGCAGGTGCTTATGGTTATTCCATGTGCTCATCATATAATACACGTCCACGTCCGGCAGAGGTTATGATTAATTCAGATGGTTCTGTAAGATTAATAAGACGCCGTGAAACCTTCGAGGATTTATTCCGTTTGATGGAGATATAGTGGAATCAAGTTCTTAGTAATAGGTAAAGAATTGCAATGGAGATATAGTGGAATCAAGTTCTTGTTGAAAAATTGTTAATTGTATGGTATTATTTAATAGTTGCAGTTGTTGTAACATATATGATGGATTTTTAAGTAATTCATTGTAGGTTAGCCGGCGTGTCGGAATGGCAGACGAGGCAGACTCAAAATCTGTTGTGGGCAACCACGTGCGGGTTCAAGTCCCGCTGCCGGCATTGTAGTACCGATTTTTATCGGTACTATATTTTTTTTAAGATAAGGCAGCAGTTACAGTTCAGTGGTAGGCCAAAGCACAACATACATACAATCGAGTAGGAATTAGCCTACTCGATTTGTCATAATAAGGTGTTAAGCGGCAAAAGGTACTTTTGACGCTTATATCAAAGTATGTAATGATACCAGGGTCAAAAGGTCATGCTGACTCGTCGTGCTTGCACGTAAGAGGCTGTATGCACCTTTATGACCCGCCAAAACATGAAAAAGTAGCCATTTTTTGCAGAAAAATGAGCGGATTTTGAATGTTTTGAGGAT
>JAZQOI010000110.1:0-7825 GCA_045627745.1 Lachnospiraceae bacterium
CCCGCCAAAACATGAAAAAGTAGCCATTTTTTGCAGAAAAATGAGCGGATTTTGAATGTTTTGAGGATTTCGAGAGCTCGTAGAGCGGAGAAATCCGGTATCGTTGGGGGCAAAATACCTTTTGACCCCAACATCATATGAATAAATTTTTAAGAAAAATATTTCTACCATATTTTACATTATTTATTGCATGGTGACAAGAAAAAAGTAAAAATTTTATTACTATTTATGAAAAATCACCAATATAATGGTGTGATGAAGTTCCTAAGTGTTAATGCACATGGTATAAAAATTCTGCAATATATTATTTTTGACATCAACATCATAGATTAAATTATGCTATAATAACCGGTATATGAATGTTCCCTTCTCTGAGGTTTTCGTAGGTGTGGGGACTTAGTCTTCGGTGGATTTAAGATATAAATGCGACGTACTAAGTGCGATGTACGTTATTTTTGTTAAATACATCGAGATGTATATGAATGGTATTTAATTTTTTGATATGGGAGCAAAATTATGGATAAAAAAGAAATTTTAAGTAAAGTAGATCATACACTTCTTAAGGCTTATGCCGACTGGGACAGCATTAAAAAGCTGTGTGATGAAGCAGTAGAATATAATACGGCATCTGTGTGTGTACCCCAGTCATATGTTAAGCGTATTCATGCCGCTTATCAGAAGCAGCTTAAGATATGTACGGTAATTGGATTCCCATTAGGGTATAATTCTACGGAATCTAAGCTTATAGAGGCAACCGGTGCAATTATGAACGGAGCTGATGAAATAGATATGGTAATTAACATAGGTGATGTTAAGAATGGTGACTTTGATAAGGTTGAAGAGGAAATCACTGCAGTAAAACATGCTATAGGTGATCATATTCTTAAGGTTATTGTGGAAACCTGTTATCTTGAGGTTGATGAGAAAATCGCCATGTGTAAGGCTGTAACAAATGCAGGGGCCGACTATATTAAAACCTCCACAGGTTTTGGCAGCAAGGGAGCCTGTATTGAAGATATTCGTCTGTTTAAGAATTTTATAGGTGATAATGTTAAAATCAAGGCTGCCGGTGGAATTAGAACTCTAGAGGATATGCAAAGCTATATTGAAGCAGGCTGCGACAGGATTGGTACCAGTTCGATTGAATGTCTTGTGAGGTAAATTCTATGGTTAATGAACGACTTGATTCACTTAGATCTTTAATAAAAAAAGAGGGTCTTGACGGGTATATAATTTTTACATCGGACGAGCATCAGTCAGAATATATTGATGATTATTATAAATTCAGAGAGTATATTTCAGGGTTTACAGGCTCGGCAGGAACACTTCTTGTAACTGCCAAGGAGGCATATCTGTGGACTGATGGAAGATATTTTATTCAGGCTGAGAATCAGCTTAAGGGTTCGGGAATAGAGCTTGTTAAACAGGGGATTAAGGGTCAACCTACGCTCAAGGAATATATTTTGGAATGGCAGAAAAGTACTCATACCATCATTACAATAGGTACTGATTATAGGACAATTAATATAGCCTTATTTAATGAACTCAGTTTGCCGTCTGTTGAGCTTGTTGACATTGATTTGGCAGACGTATGCTTTCAAAACAGACCGACTGAAAAACTTGGTGCTGCAAGAATACTTGATATAGCCTATGCCGGTCAGCCGGCCTCTGACAAGCTTGAATATCTAAGAGATATGCTTGGCGAAAAAAATTATGATGGTTTTATTGTGTCTGATTTGACTGATATTGCGTGGGTGCTTAATATAAGGGGGAATGACATAAGATATAATCCTGTTGTAAAGGGGTATCTTTATATTTCGAAAAGTCAATGTGTATTCTTTGCCAATGAATGTGCATTAGAGGACAGCCTTTTAGACTATTTGCGGAAAATAGATGTTGAATTCCAAACATATGATACATTTGATTCCTTCCTGTCTGCTATAAGAGGATGCAGGATTGTCTTGGATTATTCAATTACAAATGCACATATATATTTTATCCTTAATGAAAAAAACGAGATTGTGAACGATAAATCGTACATATATATCCCGAAACATATTAAGAATCAGTCTGAAGCCGAGGCAATTAGAAAGGCTCATTTCTATGACGGGCTTTCGGTAATTCAATTTATTTACAGAATTAAAAAGCTTGTTAGTGAAGGTGAAAGCATAACGGAATTTCAAGCTGCGAAGCTAATGGATGACATTCGTTTGAATAACGGACATTGCTGTGATTTGAGCTTTGATACCATTGCTGCCTATGGTGCAAATGGTGCGATTGTCCACTATTCACCGGTGGAGGACAGTGCTAATTTAAAACCATCCGGTTTTTTACTGTTGGATTCCGGCGGTCAGTATGAAGGTGCTACAACAGATATTACAAGAACTATTGCACTGGGTACACTTAGTGAAAAAATGAAAAGAATGTATACACTGGTGTTGTGCGGTATGCTTGACCTTGGTGATGTGATTTTTGCAGAGGGTTATGCCGGTAATAATCTGGATGTTCTTGCAAGGCAATATTTATGGAGAGATTTCCTTGATTATCGTCATGGTACAGGTCATGGAATCGGTGCAGGGCTTAATTGTCATGAAGGTCCCTGTTCCATAAGCTGTTCCAACAGACATGATGCAGTGCCTATCAAGGCTGGGGTTGTAATCAGTGATGAGCCGGGAGTATATATTGAGAATGAGTTTGGTATAAGAATAGAAAATCAACTGTTGTGTGTTAACAGGGGTAGTAGTGAATATGGTGAATTTTTAGGCTTTGAGGTAATGACACTTGTTCCATTTGAAATGGATGCCATTGATCAAGGACTTTTAAATGAACATCAAAAGGAACTGATAAATACTTATAATGAAACAATTTATACAACCTATGAGGCTTATCTTAATGAGGACGAGAAAAGGTGGCTGTATAATTTGACGAGAAAACTTAAATAATCAGTTTTTTATATTTTATATATAATTGTTTTCTTGACTTTTATTAATGTGTTTGAGATAATATTCAAGATTGTTAATACTTGTTTTGCAAGGCTTTTATGGTCCGGCAGCACCAAGTATAAATTTATAAACAATTAGTTAAGGAGGACAGATAATATGTCAACAAAAGCTTATTATCCAATCAGTGAGATTGGAAAAGGAAAAGTTGGTTTTTCCAAGACACGTGCAATAATCGAGGGTGCTTTTTACGGTAATAACGTAGTAAAGGTAAACACTCTTAAAGAAGCTTACGAATTAGCTAAGAATTCACCCGGAACCATCGTAACAGATATGCCTGTTAAGGATGGAGAGACATTTGGTCTTGAGAAGGATGCTAAGGTTCTTCTTTTTAATGATGGTGCTGTTACAGGTCGTTATGCTGCAGCTCGTCGTATCAAGGGTGAGCCCGGTGTTGATGAGGTTAAGCTTGATAAAGTAGTTATGGATGCTGTTTACAAGACACGTTGGAAGACTATGTATCATGCAGAGTGCTATGTAGGTCTTGATCCTGAATTTATGGCTAAGGCTCATCTTCTTATTCCGGAAGGAGAAGAGAACCTTCTTTATAACTGGATGCTTAACTTCCAGTACATGAGCGATTGCTACAACAAGATGTATAAGACATCTGCACCTATCGGTAATGGAAATGAGCCTGATATTTATATCTTCTCAGATCCTCAGTGGGTTCCTGAAGCAGCTCCTGATGTTGATTTCAGTTGTCTTTCAGATGATCTTACACTTTGCTATTTTGATACAAACCAGAACTGTGCTGCAATCCTTGGTATGAAGTACTTTGGTGAGCACAAGAAGGGTACACTTACAATGGCTTGGGCACTTGCTAACAGAAATGGTTATGCTTCATGTCATGGTGGTCAGAAGGAATACTCTCTTGAAGGCGGTAAGAAGTTCGTTGCTTCTGTATACGGTCTTTCAGGTTCAGGTAAGTCAACACTTACACATGCTAAGCATAATGGTAAGTACGATGCATTTGGTGGTATCAAGGTTCTTCATGATGACGCTTTCATCATCAACACAGATACTTGTGCATCGATCGCACTTGAGCCTACATACTTCGATAAGACAGCAGATTATCCTACAGGATGTCCTGATAATGAATATCTTCTTACAGTTCAGAACTGTTCAGCTACTCTTGATGAAAACGGCAAGATTCAGCTTGTAACAGAGGATATCAGAAATGGTAACGGACGTGCTATTAAGTCTAAGCTTTGGAGCCCTAACCGTGTTGATAAGATTGATGCTCCTGTTAATGCTATTTTCTGGATTATGAAGGATCCTACAATTCCACCTGTTGTTAAGCTTAAAGGTGCTGCACTTGCATCAGTTATGGGTGCTACACTTGCTACAAAGACTTCAACTGCAGAGCGTGTTGCTGCCGGTACAGATATGAATGCTCTTCGTATCGTTCCTTATGCTAATCCTTTCAGAACATATCCTCTTGTTAATGACTATGAGAAGTTCAAGAAGTTAGTAGAAGAGAAGAGCGTAGACTGCTACATCGTTAACACCGGTGACTTCATGGGAACAAAATGTAAGCCTGCTGATACACTTGGTATTCTTGAGACAATCGTTGAAGGAAAGGCTAAGTTCGAGAAGTGGGGCGATTTCGATGATATCGAGATTATGTATGACTGGTCAGGTAAGACAGCAGACTTCAAGCCTGATTTAGCAAATGCTGATTACAAGAATGCTCTTAAGGCAGCTATGCAGAATCGTGTAGATGCAGTTAAGGGATTCGCTGAGAAGAAGGAAGGATACGATAAGCTTCCTGATGAGGCACTTGAGGCTGTTCAGAAGTTGGTTGATGCTCTTTCATAATATTTATTGAATTTATGTTCTGTTACAGGTTATGGACTGAACAGTAACATTAACTCATCGTTAGATGAATATAACCCCGGTCATTAGACCGGGGTTATATTATTAACAATAAGGAGATAAATATGAAGAAGTTTAAGTACTACATATATTTGCATCTGATTCTTTTATTATTTGCTTTGTCAAGCTTATTTTCCAAGCTTGCATCCGGGGAAGCTCCCCTAAGCTTTAAATTTATACTGTTTTACGGACTTGTTCTGTTTATTTTGTTTCTATATGCTATTTTCTGGCAGCAGATTATTAAGAAAATGCCTATTGTAACTGCCTATGCCAATAAAGCTGTTACTGTTATATGGGGAATAGTATTTGGTTCGCTTATTTTTAATGAGGCTATTACAATTAAAAAAGTGGTGGGGGCTGTTATTATTATCATTGGAGTATATCTGGTGGTTTCCTCTGATAAGGAGGGTGAAGTCAAATGATAAAATATGTAATTATATATGTTGTCTCCGTGTTCATTTCTTCGATATCACAGATATTACTTAAGATTAGTGCCAACACAGAATATAAGGATAAGCTTCATGAGTATCTTAATCCTAAGGTTATTGTAGCCTATGGAATATTTTTTCTTGCAACCCTTGTTACAGTATTTGCATATAAGGGACTTCCATTGTCCCTTGGACCTATTCTCGAAACTACGGGTTATGTATTTATTTCTATACTAAGTAGGGTTATACTGAAGGAAGATATTAATGCCCGTAAGCTTTTAGGGCTTTTTGTTGTGGTTATAGGTATTATTGTCTCCTGCTTGTAGTAGCGAGGCGTATTAGAATATAAATCAGGCGCAGTGAGGTAGAAAAATGGATTGTATAAGGATTACTAATCTTGAAGTGTTTGGCAGTCATGGAGTATATAAAGAAGAAAATATTTTAGGACAAAAGTTTGTTGTTTCTGCATGCCTGTATGTGGATTTGAGAAATGCAGGAGTAGAGGATAAGCTTGATGCGTCTATTGATTACGGTAAGGTATGCCATTTTATTAATGATTTTATGAGACAGCATACCTTTAAGCTAATAGAGGCTGTTGCTGAGAATCTTGCAACGCAGCTTCTTCTCAATTTTTCAAAAATTGAGAAAATAGAGCTGGAAATCAAGAAACCCTGGGCACCTATTGGATTACCTCTTGAACTTGTGTCTGTGAATATAGAGAGAGGCTGGCACGATGCATATATTTCCATGGGCTCTAATATGGGTAATCGCCAGGAATATTTACAGAATGCTATTAAGAGCATGGAAATGGACGATAATATCAGAATAATCAAAATGTCTTCTGTAATAGAAACAGAACCCTATGGCGTAACAGATCAGGCTGCATTTCTTAATGGAGCTGTATATGTTAAGACACTATATTCGCCTAAAGAGCTTCTTATTCATTTGCATGAATATGAAAAAGATGCCAAAAGAGAGAGACTTGTGCATTGGGGACCACGTACGCTTGATTTAGATATTATTATGTATGATAACCTTATTATGGACACAGAGGAATTGACAATACCTCATGCTGATATGCATAACAGACTGTTTGTATTAGAACCTTTGGCCGAAATAGCTCCGACACTTAGACATCCGGTACTTAATAAAACAGTATGGCAGCTGCTTAAGGAAAAGAAGATTTAGAACAATACCATAATTGTTTTATTCTTCTGCCATAGAAGCAGTAATAAGAGCTGTAAAATTACTTACGCTTCCTCCTGATGTCGGAACCATATAGATGGTTCTTTCGTCGTCAATAGGTTTGAAAAAGGTATAATTAGAGGTCATGCTTATGTTGGTATAATTGCCGGATGCGATGACCTTTTTATTTGAACCATCATTATTCATTATTATAAGCTGTGGGTCTGTTTTGGAATTCTTCTGGTAGAAGATTATGCCATCAAGAATATTAAAACAGTCAACTCTGTCTTCTGTGAGAACTTCTACAGCCTGTGTTCTTAAATCATATCTGCACAGTTCATAATTTTTTCCAACGATAATATAGTAAATATATCCATTCTCATAGGCTAAGTTATACATTCTATCTGTGCTGTAGGGATTGGCTGTAAGAGAATCGGTGTTGAATACACTTAGTGATAAGCTGTAGTCATCCTGGTTAGGGTAATATATATTGCCACCAATTACACAGCTTGGATCGATAATTGACTTGCTAACCTGTTCCTTATTTCTGTCCTTAATATTGGCCCTATAAAGAGTCATGCCATCTGTTGTATCGTAATGCTCATAATAAATATAATTACCAATCACATTTATTGTGCCTGAGGCAGTTCTGTCAATTCCGTGAATATCATTCTTAGAACCCAGCTTATAGCTGTATATACCGTTTGTGTTACCGCTGAAACCATATACGGTATCGTTTACCGAATCCACCTGATTATAGTACATATAATCACCTGCTATATTTAAATACTTGGCAGGGCTCTTAACACGGAGCTTAATATCAGAACAATTCTTGGTCATGGAATAAATATATCCGTTATCTAAGGGGTTAATAAAATATATCATTTCATTATCTTCAACAAAAAGACCTTCGTTATTAAGATTGCCGGCTGTATTCCCTACAAGGTCTTGCGGATTGTCCTTGACTTTGCCTAAGGATTCAAAGAGTAATGCGCAGGAAATGACAACGGCAGTAATGATAATGAATACTGCTAATATTAAATAATTCTTTTTACTCATATCAATTCCTCCCTTCGATGAATATATTACTGTTCAATCCCTTACCGTTAACATAGAAAAAATGTCGCAGCAGTAAGTAATCCGGCCTACCACTAAATAGTATCATTAATTCTATTCTATATATATTATAGCACAATTTATGGTATAATTTACTAGGAAAGTATCAGATTCAGAGCAGTTAAATAGAGCAGATTTATAGATAACCTAAATCTGCTCTGAATGTGATTCTTTCCAATTGTACCAATTCGCGGAATCGAAGCCAGTACATGGAAATTGTAT
>JAZQOI010000111.1:0-13753 GCA_045627745.1 Lachnospiraceae bacterium
TGACTTCTGTGCATTCTGCATTGCTTTTGGCAATGGTTACCTCTTTCAAGGCGTACTGCACAGACCTCCCTAGGTACCACACGTTTCTTCCTCTCCATCCATCTGCCTCATTTATCATGCATGATTCCGTGTAGTTATTGGACTTCGACTTGTACAGCAGCCTTATCCTCATGCATAACCTCTTATGAGATTTCTGTCCGTCAGACCAGAGATTTGCCCGTGAGTTAGTATGTTCCTCACATCCAGCTTCCTTCAGATTCGAGGTCGCCCTCAACACCCTTGCCTTCGGCTATATCCTTCCCACTACCGGGCGGATTCGGGACTTTAACCCGTTAGAAACGTGCGCCGCTAGGCGCACTATAACAGTAAAGGCGTACACTTACGTGTACGCCTTATATTTTGCCTGCTGTTGCTATTAATCTATTCTATATTGTTCTTATTATCCTTTTGTACATCGTATTCAAAAGGATAGTTCTTTCCATCATCATCTATGCCAAGTCTCTCTGCTTCAGACTTCCTATTCCACAGGAAGGAAAATCTAAGTTCGGTTCCTTCTCTTATTCTCTTAAAATTCTCTATATGTCTGTACCATATACATACGCTTGATATTCCAAGGATAAGCGAATATGTTACAGACTTAAACATTACTCCGTAAACAATCGGATAAACAAGAGATATTGTCGTAGGACCAAAACAAATGTAATCCGTAAGGAAGCAAATAAGAATTGTCAAAATCAACAAACACAAAAACACTCTGTAATCAATGGCAAGTATTGAACCACCCAGGGAAGCAAATCCCTTTCCTCCCTTAAACTGCATATAGAAGGGAAATATGTGTCCAATTATAACTGCTGAAGCAGCAATTGCGCTTACAAATGGCACTTGTGAAAAAAAGTACGACGAAAACTTCACTGCAAAATATGCTTTAAAAATATCGGTCAGCATAACAAAAACGCCTTTTTTCTTCCCGAGTACAATCAACGTATTCGATCCGCCTGCATTTCCGGATCCATGTTCTCTTATGTCTATACCCTCCAGTTTGGATAGAAAATATGACATATTAAAACAACCCGTCAAGTAGCAAATCAATACGCACAAAACCAACGAAACTACAACCTTTTGCATAACAATTCACCCCATTTTAAATAATTCAAATAGTACACCCTATCAAATCCTTTATTACTTCACCTGCCAAAATGAAGCCTGCAACTGTAGGCACAAAGGATATTGATGAAGGAACAGGTCTGTTATTCTCAAATGTAACAGTATCTGCAGGAAGTTCTTCAGAATATACAACCTTTAACTTTTCTATTCCTCGCTTTCTAAGCTCCCTTCTCATTACCTTAGCCAAAGGGCACACAGATGTGTTATATACATCCGCTACCATAAAAGCAGTAGGATCAAGCTTGTTGCCCGTACCCATACTGCTAATGATTGGTATTGACTTTTTCCCGGCTTCCTCTGCTAAAATGAGCTTGGCAGTAACAGTATCCACAGCATCTATTATATACGAATACTCAGAAAAATCAAAATCATCCCTTGTATCCTCAAGATAAAAGCATCGATAAGCTCTCACACTACATTCCGGATTAATATCAAGAATACGTTCCTTACATACATCAACCTTATACTTACCTACCGTAGAATGAAGAGCAATTATCTGTCGATTAATATTCGAAACAGATACAACATCTTTATCAATAATGTCTATTGCACCCACACCGGCTCGGGCCAAAGCCTCCACTGCCGTTCCTCCTACTCCGCCCACACCAAAAACAGCAACACGACTGTTCCGTAATATATCAACCTTATCATCAGAAATAAGATTGGCTGTTCTTTCGTACTGAGTATCAGAATACTTTCCCATAATAAATCACTTTCTTGTTAACCACAAATATTTAATATTGGTAACAAAATATCGTTTAAACAGACGTTTAGGATCCTGAAGCATTCTATAGAACCATTCAAGCTTAAGATTCTGCACCCACTTAGGAGCTCTCTTTACCGTACCGCTTTCAAAGGCAAAGGCTGCACCAACACCAATCATCAATGAATTAACCATACCCTCATGATTAGCCATCCATATCTCCTGTTTTGGCGCTCCAAGACCTACCCAGAGGAAATCAGCCCCTGATTCATTAATCTGTTTTAAATATTTTGTCTCTTCCTCTTTAGTAAGTTCCCTAAAGGGTGGTGAAATCATTCCAACTACTTCTGCATCTGGATAATTTGTTTTAAGCTTGGCAGAAAGCTGCTTAAGTGTTTCTTCGGTGGAACCATAGAAGAAATGTTTCCATCCATACTCACCGCTTCTTAATAATATTTCTCTCATTAAATCAGGACCTGTTACACGCTTAGCCATTGAACGACCATTTTCACGACTGTAGGAAGATAATGGAGAGCCATCCGGAAGAGCCATTACAGCACCGTTCTGAATTTTCATATAATCAGGATTCTCATGTGCCATTACAGTTGTATGCACATTGGAAACACATATATATTTTCCACGCCATTCATTGAGCTTCTCCGATATATCCTGAATAGTTTTCTCCATACTTGTTACAGCAATATTAACGCCAAGAATATTATCAATATTAAGAGCGTTAACGCCAACCATATTAAGGTCACCGTATGTACTTATTATTCTTCCACCACTAAGATAATCATTATAAGAAGGTACAATATATACCATAACACCCTTAAGTGCACAGGAAACAAGAATTCTATTAAGTGTTGTGTCCTCAAGCTCTGAGCAGATTATAACCTCATCTACGCCTGTTCTCTCTATAACATCGTCAATACTGTCGTAATTTCCAAGATATGACTTAATGAATTCATCCTCACATTCAGCCAAATGTCCTACATAAAAACACTCTCTGTTATTGACTTTGTCTATACCACGATAGAATCTGCGGGCATTCTTACCGTTACCAACTATAAGCACCTTGCTAAGACCATGATTTTTACGGCACCATAGCAGACTGATATATGAAAAAATCATACGTTTTAATACAAGAAATACAATTGAGATAACAATAAAAATGCATAACATAACACGAGAAAACTGACTTCCCCTTGCAAGGAACAGACAGGCTGCAGCAAAAAAACCACCGACAATCTGTACCACAATTACACGAAGTAATTCTCTTCTGATGCTACGGACTCTAACCGTTGAATAATCTCCGCAGAAAGCATATATAATTACATCTAATAATCCACAACCAATAGCAAAGGGCAAGAAGCTTATAACATCAGACATTGCAAAGGGTCTTATAATACCCCCACCCAGATAAAATCTAATTCCGCCTGCCAGGAAATAGGAAATCATGCAAATAACAAATTCTACTCCTGCATTTGCCCACTTAAGGCCTGTCAAATCTCTGTAATGCTTCATATATACCTCTCTTATCTGCCGCTAAAGGCTACAATTACTGTCTTAAGAAGAATCTTGACATCAAGCAAAAGTGACCAGCTATCAATGTATTCAACGTCAAGACGAACAATCTCTTCAAAATCAGAAATATTATTTCTACCACTGACTTGCCACATTCCTGTAAGTCCGGGTCTAAAGCTCAGACGCTTCTTGTGGTAAGGTGAATAATTGGAAAATTCATCCACTGTAGGTGGTCTTGTACCAACGAGGGACATATCCCCCTTTAAAATATTATAAAATTGCGGAAATTCATCAAGCGATGTTTTACGCATAAAACGTCCAATAGGAGTAATTCTTGGATCATTCTCCATCTTGAACATAAAGCCTTCCATCTCATTCTGTTCCATAAGCTCCTTCTTACGCTCCTCGGCATCAACATACATAGAGCGGAACTTATACATATTAAATATACGTCCATTCCTTCCTACTCTTTTCTGTGAAAATAGAATAGGTCCCGGAGACTGAAGCTTAATGATTGGTCCGAAAATAACAAACAAAATACCGGCAAACAAACAGCCTACAAGTCCACCCAAAACATCCATGGCTCGCTTTATTTTAAGAAGCCATACACTGGCAACCTGATTAGCGTAGGTTACGGTATACATTTTACCTACCCTTGTAAGCATTTTGTGCCTTGCACCGGCCAAATCAGGAAGTTGAATAAAATAATGAATAGTAACACCCATTTGCGCAATTTCCTGAATTATTGGCGTTATTTCCTCACGATAATCATCTGACACGGCAACCATAATCTCATCCAGGGATGCATTCTGGCAATACTCAATTAAATGATTAACATCTGATACAATAGGTATTCCCTGAAATTGCTTTTTGTGTCTTTTATCAGTAATTACCACGCCAATAAAGTCTCTGCTAAAATCGCCAAAGGATGTCATATCATTAAAAACCTTATTGGCCATTCTGGAATCAGCCACAAGAAGAACCCTTGACATTTCAAAAAAGTTCTTATAAATAACCGGAAGAAACTTCTTAACAAGCTGATGAACAATAAGCATAAGTACCGAATCAATACCCATAAAATAAACGAGCATCAAACGAGAAGACAATGCAGAAAGACGCGTAAAATATAATATTAATGTCACACCCACAAGAATAATAATATTATTGTAGATTATGACCATTAATTCATGGAACGAACCCCTCTGATAGAATCCACTATTGAATTTAAACAGAAGATTCACTATAAGAAAAACACAGATACACATCCCCCACAAAAGCGGAATCCCCACATTTTGATTAGGCATTGTTACAAAGGTTCCGTGTCTTATAAAATTCGCAGTAATAAGACTCAAGGTAATACATATAAAATCTGCAACAAGCAGGAAGGTATCCTGAATGTTGGTTTTTAGCTGATACATATTGCTTCTCCCCTAAAAAAAAATCAGAATGGTACTATTTAAACATACCATTCTAACTTTATCATTAATTCTTAATATATTCAACATGCACGGTTAGCATCAATAATAATTTTCTTAATATCAGCATCCAGCTCAGGAATTGGTTCTCTGATTGGTCTCCCGGTAAAGTATCCCTGAATCAGGTCAGCCCCTAGTTCTATAACGGTTTCCAGCTCCTCCCTGGTCTCTACACCCTCCGCCAAAACCTTAATATTATTGATGGCACCAAATTCTACTGTATTTTTGAAAAACATCTGCTTATTCTTATCCTTATCAATATCAGATATCAAAAATCTGTCAACCTTAATAATTTCAGGTGAATACCTAAGCAGATTAACAATATTAGAATGCCCTGCACCATAATCATCTACAGCAAGCTTACACTGAACATCCGTGCCTCCTATATGTCTCACATCATAAAGCTCTTGGTCGGTAAGAGTATTCTCCTCAGTAATTTCAACAACAACGCTATCAAGGCAATGGGAATAACGCCTGTTAAAATCCTCTCTGTCCTTTTCCTTTAGGAAATATCCGGGAATAGAATTGACGAATATCTTTTTATCTGAAAAAGACTCAGGATCATCAGTATATCTTTTAAGTATATTGAAAAAGGTTGCTTTCTCTATGTCGTACAATCTCTTACATTCCTTGGCTATAGAAATAACCTCATAGGGTGTCATACCAATTTCATCCGGTGTTCTCATAAGAGCTTCATAGGCTATTATATCACCTGTCTTAGCGCTTACAATTGGCTGGAAATGATAATCAAAAAGGTTCTGTTCAATAAGAAGATTATATAGATTCTGCTTCTCCTCTGATGTAATTGTTTCATTCTCAGCACTACCGGAACCGTATTTAAAGCTGTTAATAAACAGCTGTGCCAAAGCCGCCTTAACAAAGGACGAAAGATTATTCTCCCAACCCTTGGTAATTTCAGCATATCCGAATCTTATATCCAGCTTGTAGTCCTTGGAATTATTTCTATTAAAGCCTTCAATAATATTATAAAAAGAACCTACGGATTTATCTACCAATTCACTACAGTGAGCATCCTCGCTGTCAAATTCCATAATAACAAGAAATTCATCATCAGCTATGTGTGCAACAAAGCTTCCGGTATTGGCAAACTTAAAAGCCTCCGCAATAAAGCAGATTACGCTCTCTATCTCCTCAAGTCCGCAATTTTCATAAATCTGACTGTATTTTTCCATTCTGTACACGCCAACCATCAGCTTCTTATCATGATTGGCAGCCACACTTGAATATTTATCAAACCAACCGGTAGCAGCCTTAAGATTAGGCAGCTCCGTAATAGGATTAATATTGGCAACCCGCTCCATAGTAAGTCTTAGGGCACGTTGTCTGCAGTGATTAAGCACAGAATTAAATATAATATTTAGAGCCTTAACAAATCTCATGATTTTGTATGTATCCGACGCAAAATCATTAACTCGCACAGCATAATATCCCAGTACTTCTTCTCCCACATATAGAGCACTTAAAAGATATGCACTTGAATCATATTGCCAGGATGGAATATCGGGAACCATGTCATAGGATGAAAAAATATTCATCTTGGAAGCTTTTGGGGAATCCTTGCAGCTTGAAAACAGCATCATTTTGGAATCTATTCCGTTGGTCTTATCTTCACTGACATTCATGATGGAAGCAATAATATTATGGTTAAGGCATACATAGGAACCGGGCTCTAACCACTCAGGAATAGTGGAACATAACTGGTTAATATCAGTCATGTTCATACTGTGAGTAATATAACCGGACACTAATACCTCATGACTATTATTGTCCCATAATTGCTCAAACATCTTTATAGAGTCTATTCTGGGCTCTAACAGTTCATTACTCTTACAGCCACAGGATTCTGTAAAAATCGTTTCATACAGCACTTCATGAATAGCCCTTGGCACATTCTTATCAAGAGCTTCATTAAGTAAACTAATACATATAGAAGCCGTTTTTTCTATATTTTCAACACAGGTGGTAAGCTTTGGTTTGTTGTAGTGGGCTAAAACTGTGCCATCAAAGCCTGTTACTATAACATCCTCAGGCACTCTGAAGCCATAATCATTCAAATGGGCGCATACATCAATGGCCATATTATCGTTTGCACAAAAAATTGCACTGGGAGGAGTCTTCCCCCCTTCACATAACTCATCTATAATACGGCAGGCCGGTCCGCCCCAGTATTCGCCGTAACCAATCATATCATCAGAAAATTCAATTCCCTCTTCCGAAAGAACTTCCTTATATGCCTGTTCACGTATATTCGAACTCTGCTCACCCTTAAGTCCGGAAATAAAATAGGTATCTCTTCGTCCATGCTCCTTAATCACATGTCGTATAAGTTCTTTATATGTATCTTTATACTCCTTATATATGGAATAACAGCCCTCAAGCTTATCATTTATAAGAATAACAGGAATATCATATTCAAGTGCTCTTTCGCATATATTTTTTACAATTAAATCATCATGAAATGTCTCACCAATTACTATTACAGCATCAAGCACATTAAAATTGGCTAAATCATAGATGGCAGAAGCACCTTCATCAAAGCCATCTTTTTTATAAAAGTCAACAAAGCTGTTAAATATAACAAGCTTGTAGCCTTTCCTAACTGCCTGAACATTCAATTCATTCAGCAAATCAGCATTATAATAATCTTGAACTCTTGCAAGACATACACCGATTAGCTTTCGCTCTATACTACTCATAGCAATTACCTCCCACATGGGAATAACTCTTTCATAAATGTACTAAAGTCTTAACAAACCATACCTATACCAACTTTAATTATAACCCCTAAACACCAACAAAACACCAACAAAAAACACGGCTGATAAATGAATACCGGCCGTGTTCCGTATTATAAAAACCTATATGGTTAATTAAGCCTTACCGTCTGAACCAAGAACGTTAACGATCTTGTGAGCAACCATTTCCTTAACAGCCTGACGAGCTGGCTTTAAGTACTGACGAGGATCGAAGTGTGAAGGATTCTCAGCAAAGTACTTTCTGATATTACCTGTCATTGCAAGACGAATATCTGAGTCGATGTTAATCTTACATACAGCAAGCTTAGCAGCCTGACGAAGCTGTTCTTCAGGAATACCAACAGCATCCGGCATCTCTCCGCCATACTGGTTAACCATCTTAACAAATTCCTGAGGAACTGAAGATGAACCATGAAGAACGATAGGGAATCCGGGAAGCTTCTTGATGATCTCTTCAAGAACATCAAAACGAAGTGGAGGTGGAACAAGGATGCCTTCTGCATTTCTTGTACACTGATCAGCGGTGAACTTGTAAGCACCATGTGATGTACCGATTGCAATTGCAAGTGAATCACAACCTGTCTTGTCAACAAATTCCTCAACTTCTTCCGGACGTGTATAAGCTTCGTTACCAGCCTCTACACAAACCTCATCCTCGATACCGGCAAGAGTACCAAGCTCTGCCTCAACAACAACACCTTTATCATGAGCATATTCAACAACCTGCTTTGTAAGTGCGATGTTATCAGCAAAAGACTTTGATGAAGCATCAATCATAACTGATGTAAATCCACCATCGATACATGATTTACATAATTCGAATGAATCACCATGATCTAAGTGAAGAGCGATAGGGATCTGAGGATTCTCAGCAACAGCAGCTTCTACTAACTTAACAAGATAAGTATGGTTAGCATAAGCACGAGCTCCCTTTGAAACCTGAAGGATAACAGGGCTGTTAAGTTCACCTGCTGCCTCAGTAATACCCTGAACGATTTCCATGTTGTTAACGTTGAATGCACCAACAGCGTATCCGCCATTATATGCCTTCTTAAACATTTCAGTAGTTGTAACTAATGACATATTATTCACCCTTTCTAAAATTAGTTAATTGCTAATAGCAACAAAAATTATAGCACCAAAATACTCAAATCACAAGCAAATCCTGCATTTCCTTAAGAAGATTAAGAATTAGATTTATAAGCGCCTCATTTACATACACTGTTCCCTTAGGATAAACATAGAGAAAATAAGGTTTTGCACCTGCTCTTAGCTGAAGTGCCCCCCTAAAGCTCTGAATAAAAGCCGGAATCTTTGAATTATCATAAACAGCCTTTTCATAAACACTTAGTTTAAGAGATCTGTTCTCTTCCTTTATATCAACCACGAATACAGTTCTTGCAAGCATACGAATATAAGCAATATCAAGCAGATTAACAACAGACCTGGGAAGATTACCAAATCTATCCACAAGCTCGTCCTGCATCTCACTTCTTTCCTGATCACTTTCTATTGCTGCAATTCTTTTGTAAATATCGATTTTCTGATTTTCATTAACAATATAGCTGTCAGGAATATATGCGTCCACATTAATATCAACAGAAACAGAGCAATCCTCTACCGTATCTATTCCCTTTTTCTGTTTAACTGCCTCATTTAACATCTTACAATACAAATCATAACCAACGGCAGCCATGTGTCCGCTCTGCTTCTCCCCCAGAAGATTTCCGGCACCTCTTATTTCCAGGTCCTTCATGGCGATTTTGAATCCTGAGCCCAATTCAGTAAAATCACGAATTGCCTGCAAACGTTTTTCAGCAACCTCCTTAAGGAGCTTATCCTTTTTGTACATAAGAAAAGCGTATGCCGTTCTGTTGGATCTTCCCACACGCCCCCTTAGCTGATAGAGCTGGGACAACCCCATTTTATCCGAATCATGAATAATCATTGTATTTACATTGGAAATATCAAGGCCTGTTTCAATAATCGTTGTAGAAACAAGAACATCAATCTCACCATTAACAAAATCAAGCATTATATTTTCAAGCTCATGTTCCTTCATCTGACCATGGGCAAATGCAACATTAGCCTCAGGAACAAGATTCTGTAAAAATGCCGTCATATCCATAATGGTATTAACACGATTATAGACATAGAAAACCTGGCCACCTCTTGCCAGCTCCCTGTTAATCGCCTCTCTGACAAGCTCCTCATTATACTCGCATACAAAGGTCTGAATTGGCATTCTGTCCTGAGGTGCTTCCTCCAAAACGCTCATATCCCTTATACCAATAAGACTCATGTGAAGAGTACGGGGAATCGGTGTTGCCGTCAAAGTCAGTACATCAACATTCTCACGTATCTTTTTAATACTTTCCTTATGTCTTACTCCAAAGCGCTGTTCCTCATCAATAATAAGCAGCCCTAAATCTTTAAACTCAACATCCTTAGACAGAATTCTGTGGGTACCTATTACAACATCTACAAGCCCCTTCTTTAGGTCTGCAATTGTCTTTTTCTGTTGTGTAGGTGTAACAAAACGCGACAGATTATCCACACGCACAGGATAGTCCTTCATTCTCTGAACAAAGGTATTGTAATGCTGTTGTGCAAGAATGGTGGTTGGAACAAGATACGCCACCTGTTTGCCATCCTGAATAGCCTTAAATGCAGCACGTATGGCAATCTCCGTTTTACCGTAGCCTACATCTCCACAAATAAGTCTGTCCATTATTTTACTTGATTCCATATCTCTCTTAGTCGCTTCAATGGCACTAAGCTGATCCTCTGTTTCTTCAAATGGAAAGCGTTCCTCAAATTCTGTTTGCCATACAGTATCCTCGCTGTAGCAAAAACCGGCTTTATCCCGTCTGTTTGCATATAATTCCACCAAATCAGAAGCGATTTCATCCACCGCGCTTTTGACTTTGCTCTTAGTCTTATTCCATTCACCTGTGCCAAGCTTATTGAGCTTGGGAGCACTCCCCTTGCCTGAAGAATACTTCTGTATCGAATCAAGCGCTGTAGCCGGAATATAGAGCTTACCGCCGTCACCGTACTCAATCATCATATAATCCTTGGTAACGTGCTCAACGCATACCTGCTCAATTCCCTTATATATTCCCAGTCCGTGACTTTCATGGACCACATAATCACCAACACTTAATTCCGAAAAATCATGTATAACAGCACCTTCCTTGTGCTGCTTCTTCTTTTTCTTTTTACGTTCAGTAGTAAAAATATCACTTTCCGATATTACAACATATTTTATCAGTGGATAATTGAAGCCCTGCTTAATACGACCGTAGGTTATCATTACCTCTCCCGGATTCACAGGGTGATTACATTCCTCGGAATAAAATACACTAAGCTCATCTAAAAGGTCATCCCTAAGACGCATTCCTCTTGTTCTTGATGCGCAGACAAGCAAAACACGATATCCGTTCTTTTTATATTTAAGTAAATCCTTCTTAAGCTCCTCGAAGGAATTATTATAGGAATTCATTGCTGTAGATATTACGGAATGGCGATTTGCCGGCTTGTAAACCGTTTTCCCAACAGGTAGAGAGGCAAGTGCCACACCATGAAATTTATCCAATCCGGAGAATATTTCTGTTGACCTGTAAATAACCTCTGCCTGCTTGGGTAAAATATATCCCTTAAGCAGACGTTGCTCCATAGACTCTCTGAACTCGAGTTCTACAGTTTCACCCTTTTCCTTTACTCTGGCAGGTTCATCCACCACAAGAAGAGTATCGTCACAATCAAAATAATCAAGAAAAGACACTGTGCTATCGCAAAAGTAACCCAGCGAATTCTCTATATTACTTCCCTTAACTCCAAAATATTTAAGATTCTCAAGAAGCTCCTCCGACAGAGTCTTTACTCTGTGCGCTTCCTCTGTTTTAAATTCCTTACGAAGCTTACTGCTGTACTCTTCTGCATCCTTTTTGATTTTTTCTATTCCGTCTTCAATCTGACCGGGTGTCAGAACAATTTCAGAGGCGGGAAAAATCATAACACTTTCAAGAGTTTCAAGGGAACGCTGGGTCAGCACATCAAAGCTTCTAATTGAATCCACCTCATCCCCGAACAGCTCGATTCTTATAGGATTATCTTCATTCAAAGGATAAATATCTATAATTCCGCCACGAACAGAAAACTGTCCTGCCTCTTCAACCTGATAGTTTCTTGTATAGCCAAGTGTAATAAGGTCCTTTTCAAGCCCCTTCAGATTAATATCATCCCCTACAGTCATCTCGAAAACATGACTTTCCAAAACATCTCTTGTAACCACATGCTCCATTAGTGCATCAAAGGTAGTTACAACAGTAACCGGCTCGTCCTTAATCAGGGGACATATACAATTGATTCTTAGCTTGGTAAGATGATTGCCGTGAACATCTGCCTGATAAAACATAAGATCCCTTGCCTTATAGAAAACAACGTTGGGATTATAAAAACTGTAGTCCTCGCATATTTCCTTGGCACGCAGCTCATTATAGGTAACAATCAGAGTGTTTGTATATTCACTGCTTAATCCATATATCAGATGGAGCTTGGCAGAATCCACACAGCCGTTGATTTCCACAAGCCCCTTACTTTTTAATATTTCTCTTTTCGCCTCATCATACTCTGCCATTTCATTTAGCGGAGTCATTAATGTATTCATTCTACTCTCCTGTGCTCTTTTTGGAATTCATAAGGTTCATTGCCTTATCAATATCTCCTGCAACAATCATTTCAACGGCATTAACAGCCTTTATCATTCCCTGCTCCATTAGTTCCTTTTCCTCTGCTGAAAAATGTCCCAAAACATAATCCGCAAGGTCATAGCCCTTAGGCTTCTCACCAACGCCAACCCTGACTCTGTTAAAATTCTCCGTACCCAGATTAGCAATAATACTCTTAATTCCGTTATGACCTCCCGCACTTCCCCTTTTTCTGACACGAATATTTCCGGGATTAAGATCAATATCATCGTATATTACAAGAAGCTCCTTCTCAATATCTATCTTATAATAATCAGCCACAGGTCTTAAGCACTCACCACTTAAATTCATAAAGGTCTGAGGTTTAACAAGAATAACCTTTTGTGAACCAATCATACCCTTCCCCAACAGTCCCTTAAACTTAACACTTGAAACATCAATATTATACTTATCAGCTAAAATATCAATAACATCAAAACCGGCATTGTGTCTTGTATGCATGTATTCCCTGCTCGGATTACCTAGTCCTGCAATTATGTACATCATTATCTCCTCTCGTATATCCTATTAAAAGTGTACCTTTTATGACACATATTTTGCTTTTTATTCCGATAAACTCATTACTTATTCCCAGAGGGCAGCGACTATTCAAGGTATAATTATTAAGCTCATATTTTAAACCCGTTTCTGTTACTCCGACCGCTTCATCCGAATAGGAAAAAACAGAAATAATCCCCTGTGCAGTCTCATCAAATTCAATGGACGAATCAGTAATGCAGGTAAAAATCTGATCCTTGGAAACCAAATATCCCTTAAACCCCTTAGAGGACAGCATGGCAAGTATCTGTATATTCCCAACAGTATGATCAAGTCTTCCACCACAGCCACAGTAAATACAGAAAACATCATACCCCAGCTCTATTCCCTTTTTTACAGCCACCATCATGTCGGTGTCGTCCTTTTGAACCTTAAGCTTAATAATGTTATCACCCTTTGGTACATATCCTAAGGAATCAAAATCACCAATAATATAATCGGGTAAGATACAAGCCTCCTCAAGATAAGCAGTGCCACCATCCGCTGCGATTACACAATCATTATCCCGGGGCTTAAAATCAATTCCGTAATTACTTCCTGCCCCGACAATATAACAGATTCTATTTTCATTATTCATACTATTCATCAACTGTCACCACATTTAACTGATAAATGGTCATAGCTTAGCCATGACCATTTATTAAAAATAACATTAATACTATATCATGATGTTGGGGTCAAAAGGTATTTTGCCCCCAACGATACCGGATTTCTCCGCTCTACGAGCTCTCGAAATCCTCAAAACATTCAAAATCCGCTCATTTTTCTGCAAAAAATGGCTACTTTTTCATGTTTTGG